>DAOVZP010000010.1 GCA_030635045.1 Bacteroidota bacterium
GCTGATCGACTTTTTTTCCAGGTTATTTTCAATGCAGAATTCATCAAGAAAGAATTTAGCCAGTATCAGGATGTCGTTCCCGCGCTCACGCAATGGCGGTAATTCTATTGGTAAGCCTAATAGCCTGTAATACAGGTCTTCCCTGAAATTACCCTTACTTACCTCTTCAGCAAGATCTTTGTTAGTGGCTATGATGACCCTTGCATCAAATTTAATGATCGCATTTCCTCCAACCCTGGTCAATTCCTTTTCCTGCAAGACCCTGAGCAATTTTGTCTGCATGTTTATGTCCATCTCAGCGATCTCATCCAGGAAGATAGTTCCATCGTTTGCCTGCTCAAACTTGCCCATTTTACGTGTATTGGCACCCGTAAATGCACCTTTTTCATACCCGAAGAATTCACTTTCGATGAGTTCACCCGGTATTGCACTTACGTTTATAGGTACGAAGGGCCCGGTTCTGCGAGGCGAGTTGTAATGAATAGCCTTGGCAACCAGGTCCTTGCCGGTACCGGTCTCTCCAAGTAATGATACCACGATGTTTGTTTGCGTGGCCTTCTCAATGAGGTTGAAAATATGTATTATGGGGGGACTGTTGCCCTTGATCACATTACTATACTCATATTTTACTCCAATCTCATCCTTTAGCTGCCTGATCTCCTCTTTAAGGAGGATATTCTCCTTAACTTTTTGAATGCTGTGCCAGAGCCTGTTTTTGGTATCGCCGTCTTTGACAAAATAATCATACGCCCCTTCCTTAAGGAGGTTTACAGCGGTACCCACATCTTCCTGGCCGGAAACTATAACTACCGGAAGTTTAGCGTTGAAAGAA
Source organism: Bacteroidota bacterium (assembly GCA_030635045.1). Lineage (GTDB taxonomy): Bacteria > Bacteroidota > Bacteroidia > Bacteroidales > B18-G4 > B18-G4. The sequence goes on from DAOVZP010000010.1 coordinate 833, forward strand.
TGGATTTTTTGAAGTACATCAAAACCTGACATATCAGGCAGACTGTAATCCAGGGAAATAAAATCAGGATCCTTGTAAAGGTTGTCAATACACTCTTTACCAGTAGTAAAAGATAAGACTTCATTATCGGGATTGAGTGCTAAATGATAGCGCAGCATCTCCCCATAAAGCTTATCATCTTCGACGATAAACACCCTTAAAGATTCCATCATGTTGGTTTTGCCGCAATAAATATAAGGTTTATTGGTTGATTACGCAATTTATTCCCAATATCCGGACTTAAAATGCATAACAACTATTACCATTTGTATTGCCTGATACGAAATATCTGCCTACTTGTTACACTGTCTCATATTTATAAATTAATTAAAGGTTGAACAAAAGAATCATATGCTTGTTGAACTACAATTGCCTAAAACATATTACTTTTGCTTTCGTTATAATTAATGCTATGTTGAAAGGAATAAAACCCATTTGGAGAATGATCAGGTTTCTGCTGAAACTCATCCTGTATTTTCTTATCGCACTGTTTTTGGTAGTCACTGTTGAATACCTGATCAGCCCGGTATACATATTTCCTAAACCCGTGGCTTTTTCAGGCCGGCAACTGTTCAATCCCTATGATGGTATCGACAGCAATTACTGGCGAAAGGGAAATTTCCAGATCCAGTCTGAAGCATGGGGCGGGATCACCGATGGAAGGAAAAATACCAATGAGGCCATCGACAGCATCTACGGCCTGTTGGGATATGATATTATCGCTACCTCTGATTACCAGAAGATCAACAGGCATGGTGAAGGCAGCGACATCTATATCCCTGTTTACGAACATGGCTATGGTATCCATAAAAACCACCATGTGATGATCGGTGCCGATAAGGTTATCTGGACAGATTACCCGGTCTTTCAGACCATGCACCATAAACAGCATATGGTAAATATACTCAGGCCTACATGTGAGCTGGTATTCATTGCCCACCCGAAACTCAGGCTTGGCTGGGCAGCTGAGGATATGACATGGCTTACAAATTATGATGGCATCGAAGTGCTGAATGGTTACAGGGTATCTATCGAACACTGGGATGCTGCCCTGTCGGCAGGAAAAAATGTACGCATCCTGGCAGACGATGATGCACACGATATCTCCAATATCAATGAGGTTGGAAGGTATTGTACATTTATTTACTCCCCGGTTCTAACCGGCGATGGTATTGTAGATGCCATGAGGGAAGGAAAAGCCTTCGGTGCCAGTATTTACAGGGTTTGGGGAGAGCCAATGGATGAGAAAATCAAAAAAGCAAATAGCCTTCCGAAGCTCACAAAGGTTGAATTAAACGGGGATACGCTTACCGTTGCAGTTAACAAAACTGCTGCAATATTCAGGTTCATAGGGCAGGAGGGAGCTGTGCTCGACTCAGTGATGAATACCGGCGAAGCCCGATATCAGATAAAGGAAAGTGATACTTATGTTCGTACCGAGATCCACTTCCCAAACCGGACTGCTTATTACCTGAACCCCGTGATCCGGTACGATGGAGGTGACCCCTGGGGCCATGAGTTTGCACGTATAGACACCGTCCGTACCTGGATACTGAGGATCGTTGGATTCGCCACTCTCATCTTTGTCTTACTGAATATTTATTACCTTCGGAAACGTATGGTAAAAAGAGCAGGTCGCTGATATGAAGAGCCCCCGACAGATTAGCAGGGCCATGATCATCCTGGTATTGCTTTCATTGATCGTTCGTGGATTTCTCGCCGTATTTCTTGAGTTCGGGAATGATGAAGTCTACTATTGGACCTTCGCCCTCTATCCTGACCTCAGCCACTTCGACCATCCTCCCATGATTGGTTTCCTGATCCAGCTGACAACCCTTAACCTGGCTTTCGACAGTGAATTTTTTATCCGTCTCGGGGCAGTTTTGCTTGGTACACTTAACACCTGGGTCATATTTCTGATCGGCAGGAATATCCGTGATAGCCTGACAGGTTTTTATGCTGCAGTGCTGTATACGGCTTCTATTTATGCCTTTATTATTGCAGGAACGTTTATCCTTCCGGATACCCCCCAGCTTACTTTTTGGCTTATTACCTTATATTTTCTGCTACAGTCTGTTACGGGCCCTGTTACACGTTCGGCAAAAGGATATTTATTGCTTGCAGGCCTGGCCGCCGGCTGTGCCTTATTGTCAAAATATACATCTGTATTTCTCCTTGCCGGTACCTTTCTCTATGTTCTCATGTATAACCGCAGTTGGTTCAGGACAAAAGAGCTTTATCTTTCCGCTTTTATGGCTCTGTTGTTCTTTTTGCCGGTATTAATATGGAATTACAACAATGATTTTATCAGTTTTGCCTTTCAAAGCGACAGGGTTGGTATATTTCAGGCGGGCTTAAGGGGTGACTTTTTCTTTACGGAACTTGGTGGACAGATGCTTTATAATAATCCTGTGAATTTCATCCTTGGTATCATAGCTCTTGTTGCTTTCTTCCGGGGCAGGATATCCATGGATGTGCAGAAAGGGAAGCTTATTACAATGATCGCCCTGCCACTGATATTGTTATTTCTTTTCTTCTCGCTATTCCGTCATACCCTGCCTCACTGGACAGGCCCGGCCTGGACAACTGTAATACTTGTTTCTGCTGCCTATCTGAGGGAAGCAAGCGTGAAAAGAGCAAGAGCAAAGCTATTCCCTGCTTTTGTGGTCGGTGCACTTGCAGTGTTAATGGTGGTGCTTATACTTGGCGTGATGCAGATCAGGGGAGGTATTTTGTATTCCGATCCCGGTGATAGCCCGGAAAATATCGGGGAGCGGGATGTAAGCCTCGACATGTATGGCTGGAGACAATTAGCAGGAAAGTTTGAGGTGATCCTTGAACAGGAAAAGGAACTTGGAAATATTGAACCGCTGAGCCCTGTGATCAGCCATCGCTGGTTTCCGGCTGCCAATATCGATTATTACCTTGCCTGTCCAAATAATATTGATGTGCTTGGGCTCGGAAGCCTCGATGGCCTTCACAAGTATGCCTGGATCACGCAATACAGGGGTGGATTTGAGTTGGGCATGGATGCATGGTTTATCACCGTTAGCCGTGATTTCAGGGATCCCGTACCAATGTATGGCCCATTCTTTGAAGATGTTGAACTGGCCTATACCATCCCTATCCATCGCAACGGGAAGCATGTGATGAATGCCTTTGTCTATTACCTCAAAGACATGAAGGAAATGCCTTTGAGCATTTTAGCGAATAAATAAATTATCCGGTATCCAGTATCCGGTATCCAGAATCCAGTATCTTTGAATCATGGAATCCAAACGCCAGCAACGCATATCAAGGCTCCTGCAGAAAGACCTGGGAGAGATATTCCAGCATGAGGCAGGAAATATAACCCGTGGAGCAATGATCACAGTGACCAAAGTACATGTAACCCGCGATCTGTCGATATCACGCGTATATCTCAGCTTGTTCGGAACAGAGGATAAACAAGCTATGCTTGAGAAGATCAGGGATCGTAAAAATGAGATAAAATTTAAACTTGGTAACCGTATACGCCACCAATTGCGGGCTGTCCCCGACCTGGAATTCTACGAAGATGACTCTCTCGATTATATTGATAATATTGAGCGATTGCTTAAGTAAGTACTCCATTGAACCTTCCGCTCCATATCGCGCGCCGCTACCTGATTTCTAAGAAATCACACAACATCATCAATGTGATCTCCGGCATATCCGTGATGGGGATCATGGTGGGTACAATGGCATTGATAGTGGTGTTGTCGGTATTCAATGGATTTGAGTCGCTGGTATCTTCATTGTATAACTCTTTCAACCCTGACCTGGAGATCACAGTAAAAAAAGGCAAAACCTTTACACTGGAACAGATACAGGCTGATAAGATCAGCGAATTACCCGGAGTTTTATTCCTTACGGAAGTTGTGGAGGAGAATGCACTTCTCAAAAACGGTTCCAGGCAATATATTGCCAGGATGAAAGGCGTTGATGACGATTTTCAACAGATGACCGCCATTGATTCAGCAATTATTGACGGTGAATACATTTTACAACATGGCCAAAAGGCCTGTGGAGTATTTGGAGCAGGAATTTCTTACTACCTTGGTGTATTTCCGGAGGATTTTGCTGATCCTGTAAGCATATATGTCCCTGGCCGCACTGCCGACTTCAAACCCGGGCTTGAACAGCCTTTTAACCAGGGAAATGTTATCCCGGCCGGAGTGTTTTCCATACAACAGGACTTTGATGAGAGCATAGTGCTGGTGCCTCTTTGGTTTGCGCGTGAGCTGCTGGAATATACCAATGAGGTTACGGCTCTTGAAATCGGCCTTGCCGGAGATGCTGATGTGAAAGATGTAAAATCATCCATAGCAGCAATAGCCGGAGAAGACTTCTTTGTGAAAGACCGTTATGAACAGGAAGAATTGCTCTACAAGATCATGAATGCTGAAAAGTGGGCCATTTTTCTTATCCTGGCATTTATCCTGATGATTGCCACCTTCAATGTTATCGGCTCCTTAACGATGCTCATCATCGATAAGCAAAAAGATATTGCAGTACTTCACAGCCTGGGGGCGAACAGTAGGCTGATAAAGCGGATATTTCTGCTCGAAGGCCTTCTCATCTCCCTCACCGGGGCGCTTGCCGGATTAATACTGGGTGGCTTGCTTAGCTGGGTACAGCAGGAATTCGGGATCATAAGGCTGGGACAGGGTGAAGGCTTTTTTATTATTGATGCATACCCCGTTGAGGTCAGGGGTATCGACTTCCTGTATGTGTTCCTCACTGTATTTGTGATCGGCTATTTTGCGGCCTGGCTGCCTGCCAGAAAGATCTCCCGGAAATCTCTGGAAAGAAAACTGGCTTAAGGAACATGAAAATCAATTTTTATGGACAACCATCCTCCCTTGTTCAGTGTCTGTTATATCATATTGAATCTTTATTGTAGGAATTGAAATTTATATACCTTTGCCTTCTGCACATAAATATATACATACATAAGTTAAATACAATGAAAAGAAACATTATGCCTAATATTATTGCAAAGCTGGTTTTATCTATGCTTTCACTTGCCTTGATCCTTTCTGTAAATGCAAAGGATATAGTCGTAAACGAAAATGGCAATACGAGTATTGAGGTGAGCCTTAATACTTATCAGCAGTTGAACTTCAGTAGTTCTATGGATGTGATCAGGGCCTATAAGGTTCAAACTGAAATGGGGATCTTTACAGAGTTGAACATTCTCGGATATTCAGCAAGTATAATTCCCGGTGATCCAAAGCTGCCGGTAAACAGGAAGCTCATAGAAATCCCCTTCGGGGCAACACCGGAAGTACGCCTTATCAACTATAAGGTTGAAGAATTCAATCTGGCAGACCTGGGCATTCAATATCCTGTAATGCCTGCACAACCACCTGCACCTAAAGATGGTTCCTATGTTCCGTTTGAATATAATGATGCGGCCTATAAGCAGGATGCATATACTTCGCAAGAACTTGTATCAGTTGAGATTCTGGGTGTAATGCGTGGCCTCCGCGTCGCCAGACTGGATATAGCTCCGGTTCAATACAATCCCGTAACGGGAATGATAAGGGTTTATACAGAGATCGAAGCTGAAATAGTTTTCAGCGGTGCTGATGTAATGACCACACTGGATGAAAAAATGAAAAATGAGGCTCCTTACTTCCGTTCAGCCGGAGCCAGCCTTCTCAATTATAAGCATATGCAAACATCAGGCAGGGATACCATCACGAAATACCCTGTGAAGTTTGTGATCGTATCTGACCGTATGTTCGAAACGCAGCTTCAGCCATATATCGAATGGAAAACTAAAAAAGGATTTACAGTTGTTGTAGGCTATACTGATGAAGCTGCCGTGGGTAATACCACCAATTCTATCAAAACATTTCTTCAGGATCTTTACGATGCCGGTACCCCTGCTGACCCTGCACCATCATTTGTGCTGTTTGTGGGCGATGTTGCTCAGGTCCCCGCCTGGAGTGGAAGCGCCGGAGGGCATGTGACCGACCTGAAGTATGTTGAATATACCGGCGATTATTTTCCGGAAGTATATTACGGAAGATGGTCGGCCAACAATACCAGTGAACTGCAACCACAGATTGATAAAACCCTGCAGTATGAACAATATACCATGCCGGATCCGGCCTACCTGGATGAAGTGGTCATGGTAGCAGGAATGGACAGCGGACATGGTAATAACTGGGGTAATGGCCAGATCAATTATGGCACAGAGAACTATTTCAACCTTGCCCATGGCCTGACCTCACATACTTACCTGTATCCGGAATCAGGCAGCCATTCGGCCGATATCATCCAGAATATCAGTGATGGCGTTTCCTTCGGGAACTATACGGCTCACTGCTCATCCAATGGCTGGGGTGACCCTTCTTTTACAATCTCAGACATTCCCGGCCTGCAGAATCAGGATGAGTATTGTGTGCTGATCGGCAACTGCTGTTCATCAAATGAATTTGACAATAACTGCTTCGGAGAAGCCATTCTCCGGGCTGAGAACAAAGGTGCTGTTGGATATATCGGCGGAACCAACTCTACCTACTGGGATGAGGATTATTATTTTGGCGTTGGGGTAGGTGCAATTACAGAAGATCCTCCTTTATATTCGGAAACCACACTGGGAACCTACGACCGTGTTTTTCATGATCATGGTGAGCCATGGGAAGACTGGTACACAACTACCTACCAGATGATCTTTGCAGGTAACCTTGCCGTTACAGAAGGTTCACCCTCATCAGCAGAATACTATTGGGAGATCTACAGTGTTATGGGTGATCCGTCTGTTATGTGCTACATGGGTGTACCCCATGTTCTCAGCGTAAGCCACGATCCCTTTATGCCTATTGGAGCAACTTCATTTACTGTAACGACAGAACCATATGCCTATGTGGGCATTTCAAAAGATGGTGTCCTCCATGGAGCTGCACTGGCTGATGATGCCGGTGTTGCCGTTGTGACACTGGTTCCCATCCAGGATCCCGGCAATGCGGATATAGTGGTTACCAAACAAAATGGCCAGCCCTATATAGGTACTGTACTGGTTAACAATCCTTCAGGGCCTTTTATTACACTCAACGATTTTACTGCAAACGATCCAACAGGAAATAATAACGGATTGGTAGACTATGGCGAAACAATCAACCTTGATGTGACCCTTGAGAACCTGGGATCAGATGATGCCAATGATGTTACTGCAATTCTTTCAACAACTGATGCGTACATCACCATTATTGATGATCAGGCAGCATGGGGAACGATCGTGGCAGGCGCTACCTCGACCCAGATGGATGCATATAGCTTTGATGTTGATGCCGTTATTCCCGACCAGCACCTTGCCAACTTCGACCTGAACATTACCGGAACCGGAAAAGAAAACTGGTATTCTTCTTTTGGCATTGTTCTCAATGCACCGGTTTTTGCATTGAGCTATCCTACCGTGGATGACTCTCAGGGAGGAAATGGAAATGGCCGCCTCGACCCGGGTGAAACAGCTGATATTATTGTACCAATACTTAATGGCGGTCACTGTGATGCAGCAAATGCTGAAGCTGTCTTAAGCAGCACAAGCACCGATATCGTGATCAATAATGGGAATGCCAGCATTGCAGTAATTGCAATTGGCGAAACGGAAAATGCAGTTTTCAATATTACAGTTGATGATGATATAGCCCCGGGAACATCCGTCCCCTTCGAATTTTATGTAGATGCCGAAGGTTATACTGCAGAGCTTGATTTCTTCTTTGTAGCAGGCCAGATACCTGTTCTTGTGCTCGACTTTGATCCGAATTACAGTTCTGGATTGGTGATGAATAATTGCCTTAGCAGCCTGAGCGTCGGCGCTGAATATGTAACCACCATGCCGGATGATCTTGAATTATATTCTTCTGTTTTCGTATGCCTTGGTATATACAGTGCTAATTATGCGCTGTCAACCACCGAAGGGCAGGAGCTGGCTGATTATCTGGATGCAGGGGGAAACCTTTATATGGAGGGTGGCGATACCTGGTACTATGATGAGCAAACAGCCGTACATCCCATGTTCGGGATTACCAGTGTTGATGATGGCAGTGACGACCTGGGCACCTTGCTTGGTCAGGATGGAACCTTCACAGAAGGGATAACCTTTACCTATGGCGGGGAGAATAACTGGATCGACCGCCTCGCTCCTAATGGAGGTGCCTTCACCATATTTAATAACCAGTTGCCTTCCTATGGTACGGGTATTGCGAATATTGGGACTACCTACAGAACCATCGGTTGTTCACACGAATTTGGTGGCATGCAGGACGGAGCTTTCACAAAAGACTACCTGATGTACAAATACCTTGAATTCTTTGGAATCGATGCAGTATGGGTTGGCGTGGATGAGATATCTTTGACCGACAACGCGATCAGCATCTTCCCGAACCCTGTAAACAATGTGGCAAATATCCATGTTCGCATTGCGGAAGCAGGTAATCTCAGCATAGTTGTATTTAACAGCACCGGACAGAAAATCTCAAGTTTGGCTGAAAACCAAAGTCTTGATGCCGGTGAACATATGTTTGAATTCGATGCATCTGCACTGCCCGGTGGCATATATTATTGTGTGCTTTCATCAGGAGATCAGAAGATCAGCAAAAAAATTGTAGTTATTAAATAATTAAGATAACCCTCATTTTTATGAAAAACATTCTCTTCTTATTGCTTATTGCACTGTTCGGTGCTTCATCTGCCTTTGCTTACGACGGCTATGAAGTAAATTTCAACCGGGAAGCAGATGCCTATCAACTTGAATTTAACCTGGGCGAAGTATCAATATCAGAAGTTACGATCAACGGCCGGACATTTTCAATAATTGATTTCGAAGGCTCTATTGTTACAAAGAGAGCAGGCTTTGCCGAACTGCCTTATGTTCATGCAGCCGTGATGCTGGAAGCCGATAACAATGTAGATCTGCAGTTTAGTGGAAATGATTTCGTCGAATATCAGCTTGATCATCCGCTGCTTCCTTCACGTGGAGTCATATACAGGGACCAGGATCCATCAACAATTCCTTATGTGATCGATCCCAAATCAATCATTAATGGCTGGTACCCCGGCGATCTGGCAAGCAATACGGAGCCCTATATCTTAAGGGACGTCAGGGGGACAAACGTTTATGTTTATCCTTTTCAATATAATGCACAAAAGAATGTCCTCCGGGTATATAATACTGTAAGCGTAACGCTTGCCGATAAAGTAACTCCGGCGGTAAATCCTCTGGAGCAGCAGGACAATACCATACAGTATGAAATGGATGCCATCTATGCTTCCATTTTTGTTAACTATGAGGATAACAGCGACAACCTTACAATTGGAGAGATGGGCGACATCCTTGTGATATGTACAGACCGGGATGAATCAGCCATGGATCCTTATATCGCATGGAAAAGGGAAAAAGGTTACCTGGTGACCAAAGAAGTTGTTGCTGCAGGCACCAATGTCAACAGCCTTGTTGAGAGCGCCTACGCCGCAAACAATGACCTGCTGTATGTACAGCTTGTCGGTGACTGGTCGGATATCAAGTGCAATACACTCAGCAGCGGTTCTCCTATGGATCCGCAGGTTGGCTGTGTAATTGGAACTGATGAAGTGCCCGATATCAGCGTAGGACGTTTTTCTGCAGAGAATCCTACGCATGTGACCACACAGGTTGATAAAGTGATCAACTTTGAAAAACTTCCTGATATGGGTGCTGACTGGTACAAAACTGCCACAGGTATCGGTTCCAACCAGGGGCCGGGCGATGATGGTGAACTGGATTATGAGCACCTTGATGTGATCTTCAATGATAAACTGGATCCTTTTACATACGAAGCCTTCAATGGTATATATGATCCCAGCGGTTCAATTGGTGATGTGAATGCTGCCATGAATGGTGGAACCAGTGTGATCAATTATTGCGGCCATGGTTCTCCCACTTCCTGGGGATCGACAGGTTTCAGTAATAGTAACGTAGCCTCATTATCAAATGGCAACATGACTCCATGGATCGTTTCGGTTGCCTGTAACAATGGTGACTTTCATACCGGAACCTGCTTTGCCGAGGCATGGTTGCGCAAGGATGGCGGAGGTGCAGTAATGTTCCTTGGCGCATCCATCAGCCAACCCTGGGATCCTCCTATGCGTGGGCAGGACTACTTTGCCGATATGTTTACCGGAGGTTATGACTATTCAGCACATTCCGGACAAAACGGGATCAATACAACTGAAGGCAGAACCACCCTGGGGGCAATTATTTTCAACGGACTGGTACTCATGACCACCGAATCCGGAGGTTCCTCTGACTGGGAAACAGCCAAAACGTGGAATCTCTTTGGTGATCCTTCCATGCAGGCCAGGTCGGATGTCCCGGCCGAACTTTTGCTTTCTACCAATGTGGTGATGGTAGGCATCCCATTTGCAACTACGGTGACTACCGGTGGCAATCCTGTTGAAGGTGCCATGGTTACACTGAGTCAAAATGATACTTATTTTACCGGGATCACCGATGCTTCCGGGAATGTTAGCATTAACCATAGCCTAACACCGGGAGGTGCCTTGCTGGTGGTTACAGGATTTAATACCGAAACAATTTATGAAACTGTTTCTGTGGTTCCATCAGCAGGTGCTTATGTGATCTACAGCAGCCATAGTGTGAACGATGCTTCAGGGAATGGAAACGGAATGCTGGATTATGGTGAATCACCAATGCTTAGCATCGCCCTGAACAATGTGGGTACCTCTGATGCATTAAATGTAGAGGTGATCCTTTCAACGGAGGATGAATATGTTACAATTACCGATGGCGAAGAAAACTATGGAACTATTCCTGCAGGAGAGATTATTCAGATCGCTGATGCTTTTGCCATTGAGATTGCTGCAGATATTCCGGATGGACATGGCATTATTTTTAATATTGAATCTACAGGCGATGCAACCTGGAGCAGTAGCTTTTCTGAGACCGGCCACGCCCCTGAGCTTATTCTTGGCGGGTATAGCATTGATGATGCCGGTGGCAACGGAAACGGGAAACTGGATCCGGGTGAAACCGTTGATCTGACCATTACAGTTAGTAATGATGGATCTTCAGATGCCGACGGGGTAGCTGCCCTCTTGTCTTCTACAAGCGAGTATATCACCATTGATGA
>DAOVZP010000231.1 GCA_030635045.1 Bacteroidota bacterium
GCCCAGGATGGTCTTTGCGGTAATTGTGAAGGTTTTTGCGGAAGAAGTCCGCGGGCGTTTTTGCATGCTCCAAAGATAGTCTATTCAGAAGAATGTTATCAGAGCTTTCTGATGGTTCTTTTGCTTTTAATGATCAGTTTCTGTCGCCAGATTGCCTTTTTTCGATTTTCCGTATCCGCACCCATCAGGTAGGCCACAGGCTTCATCGACTTGGAGTGTTCAAAAATGATCTTGAACATGGCAGCAATGGGAACGGCTACAAACATTCCAATAATACCCCATACAGTGCCCCCGATAATGATCAGCAAAATCGTAAAGAGCGGATTCAGGTTAACATAGCTTCCTGTGATATTAGGTGTAAGAATATTGTTCTCAAGAAACTGTATGATCACGAAAAGCATAATGACCCCAAGGGCAAGCCTGGGCGAGTCGCCTGTAAGCAGGGCAAACATGAAGGGGATGCTGGCCCCTATCCAGGTGCCGAAATAAGGGATTAGGTTGAACAGCGCCGAGATTATCCCGAAAAGAATGGCGTATTTGACGCCAACGACCCATAAACCGAAGGAGTTAAGGACAGAGAGTATGAGCACAACAGTGAATACACCGCCTACATATCTTGGCGTGACGATGGTGATCTTTCTTATTATCGCACGTGCATCTTCCTCTTTTTCTGCAGGGACAGTCATAAGAATAAATTTGTAAAATTTATCGCGGTAATAAAGCATGTAGAACATGAAAACCGGCATAAGCCCAAGGGTAAAGATGGTACTGGTAGTTCCTCTGAATACAGACTTTGTAAAAGTGCCGGAAAGATTGAAAATATTGTTGATCGCATCGTGGATCAGCAAATTCTGTGACTCAATACTATAGCCCAATGTGCTTGCAATAATAGCCTCTAACTGATCGATATTGTGATGTGCCTTTTCCACAAGTGCAGGCATGTCCTGAGTGATCTTACCCATGTTCTTGTATAGGATGAAGAACATTAGTGTGAGAAATCCAAGAAGAAGAAGGATACTGGTCAGGTTGGCCAGGATGCGGTTAAAATGTGCTTTTTTCTCAAGAAAGTTCACCAGTGGAAAAATAAGGAAACTGAAGATCATACCGAGAACGATGGTGCTGAGAAACCCCTTGGCTACAATGATCCCATAGAAAAAAAGAATGATGAACAACAGAATGAATGTAAGGGTTACAATCTTGGGTGGTTTGTTTAACATGACACCGGAATTTGGGAATTATTCAAATCTTTCGTGAAGCTAAAGATAATAAATTTTATGTTCCCCGACGCCCGGCAGAGAGTTCCGAGTGCCGAGTGCCGAGTGAATTTCTGATTTCTGATTTCAGATATCTGATTTCTACCGCCTACTGGTTCAGACTTTCATCTCATTCATCAAAATACAGGCATACTCCTGTGACAAGCCTTGCTTTTTCACTTTTAGTTCTTGCATAAACTCCTGCAGGGAATTGATATTCCCGGTATCAGGGTGTTTTCGGAAGTATTTCCCGAGATTAACTTCCAGGTTCAGGCTGTCATGCCATGCACCGGCCAGCTCACCAAGTTCTCTGAGCCTTTCAATTGAAATGTGAAGGTATTCCTGTACCGGCAGCCGCCCATCAAAGATATTGCTGAGATAAATGACATCTTTCAGTTTCGTCCGGATATCGTGCAGCCTCTTTTCTTTAGTGCTTCCATGGAAAAGTAAATGTATATCTGATTCCAGGGTGGCGAGAAGAATATGGCCGCAGGCAATTACCTGTTTTTCGGAAACATTTTGAAGCAGTTCCTTCAGCTTGTGCTCAAACTCGTCAAGGGATTCTTTGCTGAAAACATCCCGTGCCTGTTCAAATTTTGCCCTTTGTTTAGCTATGCGTCGATCGAACAGCTTGATCACCGGTTCCAGATCCTCATATTGCTGGTCGATCATCAATTGCCCGGTAACCTGCAGGTCGCGAAGCCTGCCCGACCGTTTGAAAAGTTTATTGATTTCTCTGAGACTGCCTTTGGCATCGAAAACATCACCACTTATCAGATCACTTAATCTTGCAAGCACACGAAGCCTTTTTACGCTCAGACGAAAGTTGTGAATGGCCTCCACATCCTCCGGATCTCTGCACAAAAGGAGGTTTTCTTCAATGATCGATTGGTGCTTTTGAAAGTATTCAAGGATGTGGGATGGCATGGCGCAAAATTACAGAAATATACGGAATAACCGTCAACCGTCAACTGCCAACCCCCAACTGTTAACTGTCAACTGTCAACTAACTTAACACTCAACACTCAAAACTCAAAACTATTTTCATATCTTCGAAGTGTAAATTATCGATTATGGTTATCAAATGGTTTATCAGTCATCAATGGAAACAGGCACGCCGATCGCCTTTCTGGCAGAAGAGCCTGGTACTTAATATTGTTCTTGGGTTTTTTATTTTTCTGATCCTGCTGGAACTGCTTGGATTGGGACTCATGCTCAGGACCATTCTCTCTGAGGTGTATCCGGACCGCGACCTGGTGGTGATCTTTAATGGTGCGCTTCTGTATTACTTCGCCATTGACCTCATCCTGCGATATCTTATGCAGTCTTTGCCTGTGATGGCAGCTCAGCCTTATTTTCACCTGCCGGTTCGGAAAACGGTGATCGTGAACTATATACTGACCAAGTCGATACTGTTTATTCTCAACTACCTGCCTTTGCTTGTGCTCATTCCCTGGGCGGTAAAAACTGTGGCTGTGGATTATTCCACCATACAGGCACTTCAATGGCTGTTCGGGATCATATTTCTCATGTTTACCAATAACTTTATTATCGTTTACGTAAAACGGCAGATATTTTCCCGTCCATGGATCGTGGCTGTCTTCGGCTTCATAGTAATTGGGTTTATTTTACTTGACTCACTCGGTGTATACTCCATATCCGTGATCTCTGCAAAGTTGTTCCTTTACCTGATAACTGTGTCCTGGGCATTCCTGGTGCCGTTGATCTTTCTGTTCTTAGTCTACCTGTTGAACTTTGCCTACCTCAGGTCGAGGATGTACATTGAAGAGATCAGCGTGAAGAAACACCGCAGGGTGGATACCCTTGCTGGGATTGCCTATCTGAAAAGCCTGGGCAGGGTGGGGGAACTGATCGCTTTTGAATTGAAACTGTACTGGCGGAACAAACGATCGAAATCGCTGCTTTACATAATGCCCATCTTTCTGTTATATGGATTTTTCTTCTACCCCCAGGAAACATATCAGGACATGGGTGGAATGATGATCTTCGTTGGGATATTTATCACCGGTGGGGTGGGCATGAGTGTTGGTAATTATTTCCTGGGATGGGAAAGCAGTTTCTTTGATGCGATCCTCGCCAACAATATTGATTTTGATAAATATTTCAGGGCAAAATATATGATCCTCCTGGGAACTGCCGTATTTTCCTATGTGGTTACTATACCTTACGCTTTTTATGGCTGGGAGATATTGTACATAAACACCATGTGTTTCCTGATGAACATAGGCATCAGTGCCCATGTGATCCTGATCTTTTGCAGCAATAACAAAAAACGTATGGATCTGAGCAGGGGCGCTGCCTTCAATTATCAGGGTGTAGGGGCATCACAATTCATTATCATGCTGCCATTGCTGCTGCTGCCGGTGATCATATATGTGCTGTTTGCCTTATTCCTTGACAGGATCCCTGCGGCCACAATTCTTGGATTGATGGGAATTGCAGGAAAGCTATTTAATAAACCGAACATGCATTATGCAGTTGATCGCTTCAGAAGGAGGAAATATATTATTGCTGAGGGATTCAGGGAGAAATAATGCTGGATGCTGGATGCTGGATACTGGATAATGAAATTTTGAATTTTGAATTTTTAATGTTAAATTAGGGTTCAGTATTATGCTGCCTACTGCCTACTGGTTGCTGGCTACTGGATAACTTCAGACTTTAGTTCACTTTAGCTCACTTTGGGCACTTGTTTTCTGGATACTGGATGCTGGATACTGGATGACTGAAAATGAAACTAGATAAATATGATAAACGATGATTGACGTAAAAGACCTTAGCAAAGCATATCACGAAAATGTTGTATTGAATATCCCTGCACTGAATATCC
>DAOVZP010000306.1 GCA_030635045.1 Bacteroidota bacterium
CGCCTAATGAAAAAGCCTTCGCAACCGCGAAGGCTTTTTGTGATCGCGGCGGGAGTCGAACCCACAACCGGCAGCTTAGAAGGCTGCTGCTCTATCCAATTGAGCTACGCGACCTTTTGAGCGTGCAAAATTACGAATATTAATGCAATATATGCAAGTAATTACGCAAATATGAATGCTATGTACGGCAAGTGCAAAATGTCATATATTTGCTTTGTACTCACGAATTGAGAGTACGTAAAACAATAATTACTGTTACATGATCCTGCAGTTTCTGGGAAACGGTATTGTAAATGGAAGCCTGATAGCACTCACAGCGCTGGGCTTCTCCCTGGTATATAATACTACCCGTATTTTCCATATTGCCTATGCAGGGATATATGTCTGGGCAGGATACATACTCTATGTCTTCATGGAATACCTGCACTGGCCGCTTGCCGCATCTTTCCTCATGGCCATAGTGGCTGCTGCAATACTCAGTGTTTCCTGCGAAGCCTTTCTCTATGCCCCATTATTGAAAAGAGGCAGGTCCCATAATTCTATTATGATCAGCTCTGTCGGCATGCTTATTCTTTTGGTCAGCCTGTCAGAGCTCTTCTTCGGGAATGTCGCAAGATACCCGGATCTCAAGCTTTCAGGCACTATGCTGGAATATGGATTTTTCCTTTCAGGGTACAGGCTTCTGAGCCTGTTGGTCTGCCTGATGCTGATGGGATCATTTTTCCTGTATCTGAAGTATTCGGTCATAGGGATCAGGATCAGGGCATTGCGCGACAATGAGACACTTAGCCGTGTTCTTGGGGTGAGGACAAAGAAGCTTAAAATGTTTCTTTTCCTTCTTTCTGGGGTATTTGTTGCCACGGCAGCCGGCCTGAGCGGGCTGGATGTTGGAATCAATCCCCATCTTGGGATCCCGATATTCATAAACGCCTTCGTGGCACTGGTGATAGGAGGGATCGGCCGCTTCGACGGGCCTGTGATCGGGGGCATATTGCTGGGTGTATTGCAGGCAATGACGGAGTACTTTTTCGACAGCCGCTGGGTGATGATGGTAACTTTCATCATGCTGCTCCTTTTCCTGTTAATCCGGCCACAGGGAATTATCCCTGAAAAATCGAGGGCTTTCTGACAATGGGATACCTGAGCCACATAATCATACTGATCAACATATATGTCATCCTGACGGTGGCAAGCGGATTGATCGTTGGGCTGTCGAGGATGATCTCACTCGGGCAGGCGGCCTTTTACGGTATCGGTGCATACATCACAGCTTTGTGCATTATAATGCTGGACCTGTCATTGATTCCGTCACTGATATTGGTGATGCTGGTGAATGGCTTTATCAGCCTGCTGATCGCCCTCCCTTCGATACGATTGAAGGGTGACTATTTTATCCTGGCAACCCTGGCTTTTCAGTTCATAATATTTGCATTGCTGAACAACCTTACAAGCCTCACGAATGGCAGTCTGGGCATCAGCGGGATCGGGCCGGTGTCATTATTTGGAATGCTTGAACTGGACGGGCCCGCTGCATTCCTGTTTCTCAGTACGGTACTGGCTGCCATCGTGGTTTTTATCTTTTACAGGATCTATCATTCCCCCTACGGAACAACATTAAAGGCTCTGCGGGAGGATGAAATTGCCTTGCAGACAATGGGCAGGAATACCCGGCGGTTGAAGATATATGCATTCATGATATCGAGTGCTTTTATCGGCTGGGCATCTTATATTTTTGCTACGTACATGACCTATATCTACCCCGGTGGCTTTCACCTGGAGGAATCAATATTTATTCTTATTGCCGTACTTATTGGAGGAAGCGGGACGATCAGGGGCGCGATAGCCGGAGCTGTCTTTGTGATCGTTGTGCCGGAACTGCTGAGGCTTGCAGGCCTGCCCGAAAATATTGCAGCACCCATGAAGCAAATATTCTTTGGTTTGATCCTGATCCTGGTGATGCGATACCGCCCAAATGGAATAATTGGAGAATTGAAATTATAAGCATGGATACCATCCTCAACATAAAAGATATTCATAAAAGCTTTGCTGCCAATTATGGCAGAAGAGGAAGGGTGTTTGGCAATGAATATAAGAATGTGATCAATGGCCTCTCGGCCAATTTGGAAAGGGGTAGCATTACTGCCCTGGTGGGGGGTAATGGAGCAGGGAAGACAAGCTTGTTCAATATTATTTCCGGATTGCTAAGGCCGGAGGCCGGAAGTGTTGTATTCAATAAGGCAGAGAGCTCACTCGATTGTACGCTTGCTACTCCATACAGGATCGCATCCGGAGGTGTGGGGCGTATGTTCCAGGGGACAAGGGTTTTTGGTGAGCTGAGTGTGATAGATCATCTGCTGATACAGGCAAGGCCGGCCTGGGCTGAAAGGCCATTCAACAATGTGCTGTTCCCTGTAAAGAACAGGAAGTCCGGCCGGGAATTGAAGCAGGATATCTATGAGGCCATTAAAGAATTTGATGAATTCAGGGAGCTGTGGAAGGACGGGGAAAAGCCCGCTTCCTCCCTTTCATATGCCCGGCAGCGCATGTTATCCCTTGCCGGATTGCTGGTAGGGAATTATGATCTTCTACTGCTTGATGAGCCATCATCAGGGCTCAATCCCCAGTCATTCGATACGCTGTATAAATTTCTGAATATGATGCAGGCAGGGGGGAAGACGATCTTTCTTATCGAACACAATATGAATTTTATAAAAACGGCCGTGGATCATTGCCATTACATGGCTGAAGGCAGGATACTGTTCTCAGGAACACCGGAAGAGGTCCTTGAACATGATGAAGTTAAACAAAGCTATTTGCTGTAATGCTCAAGATAATAAATATCACTGCTGCGTACCATCACGGGCATCCGATCCTTTCTGATGTAAGCCTTGAACTGGGTAGTGGAGAGCGGCTTGCCATCCTGGGCAGGAACGGGGCAGGCAAGACGACCTTTGCCAATAGCATCTTCGGCCTTACCCCCCTGGTGGGCGGAACAATATTATATAATGAAAGGAGCATCCTTCCCTTGCCACCGGAAAGCATCGCAGCGCTGGGTCTGGGTTATTTTATGCAGGGCGCACCCATTTTTCCACAGATGTCGGCCAGGGATAACCTGTTTATGGCAGCAGGTAAAATGAACAAAAAGGACCTTGGTGTACGCTACCGTGAGCTCAGGGAAATATTCAC
>DAOVZP010000357.1 GCA_030635045.1 Bacteroidota bacterium
AACGTAAGAACAGGTATTGTGATCGGAATGAAGATGGGTAATTGATCTTTTAATATTGTGCTTTCCATGCCTTCCATTCTTTCTTCCCAATGCTTTTCATAACATTGTAAAAACTCTTGGCCCAGTAATTACGGATGCCGAATCCACCTGCTTTTCCATTCATTTTTTTGGATAATAGCACTTCTTTTGTTTCAATGTTAAAGAAGGTTATCCACATATATCCCCGCTCTTCGGTTTTGTTGAAACTTTCCATAATAAACACAAGGCCAATGCCTTCTTTGCCTGTGATATCATATTCGGAAATGATCTTTTTTACCTCATCTTCCCCAAAAGAATAATCTGTATTAATGACCAACTCATCCGGATCAGGAAGCTTATTTCTTTCTTTTACAATACTAAGGTCATTTGCTACAGAGGATTTGTGGAAAAAGCCGGCAATATTATATTTTTCTGTTTCTGTAATGATCAGGTTGTTCCAGGAATTAAAAAACTTGTTCTTGATGGCATACGGATCCGTAAAGCCTGCGGAACCGATAAGTTTAATGTTGGAAAAATCAAGCCCGTACCAGGTGATGTTATCTACTTTAAATACATCTGCTGTGGTGTACTGCCCTTTAGAAAAAAATGAAAATACAAGAAAAATTCCGGCAATTAGAATAAGTTTTTTCATGGTTTTAATATTATGTAATTATAAATACAAATATAAAAAGAAAATTATAACCTTTTATCTATAAAGATTATCGCCTTCCGGCTCTCTTCAGGGAACTTGATCTTGTCAATATTTTCCACTGAATCAATGACAATGGACGGAGCTACACGAAGTTTAGCGCGGAAATGGTCTTTAAGCCTGGTTTCAAAATTTTCGCCGGCCTCTTTGGTCCCAATCCTGATGAGGATCTCATCCGTACCAATATCATTGGTGAATACCTCCACAACGTAATTTTCTATTCCATCAATATTGTCGAGGATATCAAATAAGGCGGATGGATATAAAGTCGTTCCCTTGAACTTGATCATTTGCTTTTTGCGACCGATAACAGGCCCAAGGCGTGTGGTGGTCCTGCCGCATGCACAAGGATCTGTATAGTGGTAACAAATATCGCCGGTCTTAAAACGCAACAATGGCATCCCCTCTACTCCAAGGGTGGTTACCGTTACCTCGCCGGGTTCAGTCGCAGCAACGGGTTTATTGTTATCATCCAGGAATTCAACAATGATCAATTCCGGATGATGATGCCCGCCATGGGCATGTTCGCACTCGGTAAAAGCGGTGCTCATCTCTGTGGAAGCATAAGTTGAGTACAGGTCGATATCCCATTTTTCTATGATCTTCTTTCCAAGGGTGGTCAGGGAAAAATCAGGATTTCGCAGAGGTTCACCAATACAAACCGCTTTCTTCACTCCCGTATCATGATAATTGATATTATTGCTCTCAGCGTATTCGATCAACTTCAGCAGGAATGAGGGAACCACAATAAAAGCAGAAGGCTTCATCCTATTTATAGTGTCCCATTGCAGTTCGGGCATGCCATTCCCTACCCTGATAATTCCGGCACCAAGCCGCCTGGCTCCGAGAAAATAAGCAAGCCCGGCCATGAATCGCCTGTCGATGGTGGTCATCAACTGAAAAATATCTTTCTCGCTCCCTCCGGCGCAGGACAAGGACAAATATTCATTATATGCCAGCCTGTCAAGGTCTTTGTCTGTCATGGCAAAGGTAACGGGGTCGCCAAGTGTACCCGAAGTGGTAATGTAATCGACGATTTTTTCGCGCGGCACGCAGATAAAATCTTCGTTATGCTTGTAGAGGTCATCTTTAGTGGTAACGGGAAGCTTAATAAGGTCATCACAGCCGTGAATGACGGAAATATCGATTCCTTTCTCTTTAAACAGACTCGAATAATACTTCGAATGCATGCTCACATAAGCCAGCATTTCATGCAGTTGATTGTCCTGAAATGCCCTGATCTCTTCCTGTGGCCAGGTTTCTATGTTAGGAATGTGGCTCATGTCATTGATCTCTCATGCAATCCTCCATACGTTTCATGATCATATTACTTTCGTTTGTAGAGGAAACCTCCTTCGATAAGGCTAAATTATAATATTTTACAGCTTCACTGAAATTTTCGAGTTCCTGGTAATACTGCCCAAGGACAGAATACACATGAAAATACTCAGGATTGGCAGAGATAAATTCCCTTACAGTTGATTCTTCGCTATCAATCTTATCCCCATTTTTTATTGCATCCTGAAAGACTATAAGCAATTCTTTATAATGCAAAAAATGAGCATATTCCGCACTGAATAAGAAGGTATCTGCGGGAATATTCATCTGTATCTCGTAAATGTTAGTTTTGGTTTTTCTTTCACTCATTTCGGCAAAGACCGTATCCAGGTTGTAGCATAAATAGGTTCCGAGCTGATAGGGAGCAGTGCTTATCCAGAATAGCCTTTCTTCGGGCTTGAAAATAACGGAATGATGCGCAATCAACTGGTTGATGGCTTTTTCATTGGCAAGGCCGATGTCCTTGTTCCCTTTTCCCCTCTTGTCGCGCAGCATACCGGCAGCTGTATAATAATCAATAACCGGATGAAGGTCAAGCAATTCTTTAACCCGCTCATGACGATAAGAAGAAGTTTTGTTAGCCAGGTTCTCAATGTTCAGCTCGTCATCATTAAAATAATCTGACTGAAAGTGATTTGTAAGGATAATGAAATTGGTATCGGGATCATAAAGAAGTGTTTGATCGGTTGATTTTTCAATGACCACTGCTTTATGATCTTCAGCAGAGCCAATGAGAAAGCTTTCAGAAACAAAGGATTTGCGTTTCGAAGCGA
>DAOVZP010000222.1 GCA_030635045.1 Bacteroidota bacterium
AGAGAAAGCCGAGGCAGAAGGACTGCTGGGTGGAGCACTCGGAGCACTGAAGATAGCTGTTGAAGCCTATCCCGACCTGAAAGCAAATCAGAATTTCCTCAGCCTCCAGGAAGAGCTTACCTCCACAGAAAACAAGATCTCATATGCCAGGCAGAGTTATAACGACCAGGTACTTTTTTTTAACAACAAGATACAGATGTTCCCCTCCACTATCGTGGCCGGAATGTTCACCTTTAAGGAAGAAGAATTCTTCGAACTGGAAGATCCTGCCGAGAAAGCTGTCCCAAAAGTAGAATTCTAAGCTGTCATGTGGGAACTTATCCAGGCTAACCGCAGAAAATCGTTTATGCTTTTCATCCTGATGGGGATGGGGCTGATCATGCTTGGTGCAGCTGTCAGCTATTATCTTAATCCTGCAGGAATGGGCATCGACGGTGCCGTCATTGCCATACTGATCTGGATCATCATGTCGTTGATCAGTTATTACAGAGGAGCCAGCATCCTGCTTTCGGCCAGCAAGGCAAAGAAAGTGACCTCCGAGGTACACCCACAGCTTTTTAATATCGTGGAAGAAATGAAAATTGCTTCCGGGCTCCCCGTAATGCCGGAGATCTATATCATCAATGAAGAAGCACCAAATGCCTTTGCGGCAGGCAGAAGCCCCAAACACGCTGTGGTGGCTGTCACTGCCGGACTGCTGGCAAGGCTCAACAGGGATGAGTTGCAAGGGGTCATTGCCCATGAAATGGCACATATCTATAACCGTGATATCAGGTTTATGACACTGGCCGGCGTAATGCTTGGGAGCATTGTGCTGATCTCCGAAATATTCCTGCGTGGGATGCTATATACAGGTGGAGGGGCAAGGTACCGTTCCTCAAATTCAAGCGGCGGACAGGGACAGGCCATCGTTATGATCATTGTCCTGTTGCTATCAGTTCTTGTTCCGATCTTTGCAGGCTTACTATATTATGCCATTTCCCGAAAGCGGGAATACCTTGCTGATGCTACGGGGGTACGCTTCAGCCGCTATCCTGAAGGACTGGCATCGGCATTGGAGAAGATATCCGGGACAAAGATTGAAATGAGATCAGCCAACAAGGTAACGGCCCCCATGTATATTGCGCTGCCATTTTCGAAAGGCAAAAAGGCAGCAGCCGGACTGCGAAGCACCCATCCCCCGATCGAAGAACGCATCAGGATACTGAGAAGTATGGATGGAACAGGTTTCCTCAGTTACCAGGCAGCATATTCAGATGTGAAAGGAGAGAAATCCAATATCATTCCCGGCTCAGGCCTTCAGGAGTCGGACGATCCGGGCATCAGGAAGGCATTTGATGAGGCCCCCGATAAAAGATCAGTTAAGAGAAATGCCGGCGACATTATGATGATGGTAAACAACTACCACTTCATAGAATGCAGTTGCGGACTGCGCATCAAGGTGCCACCTGAGTACAAAAAGAAAAGCATCAACTGCACCAAATGCGGTACAGTGCATACTTTATGATTTCAGGCTGCCTGTCATGGTAGCACTCTCCATCGCCATCTTACGGTTGTATTCAAACGCAAGGTCCTGATAGTTGATCAGGTCAATGATGGTGCCAATGAAGCAAAGTCCCGCAGTAAAGAGATATAATAATCCCATCCCGATCTGTCCGACCATAAACCTCTGTATCCCTGCCACCACAACAAATCCAATCACTGTTGTCAGCAATATCATTTGCGGATCCCTGCGACGGGCCCTGTAAAGCCCGATAAAGGTTGTCAGCTGATTGTCAGAATACTCTTTAGTAATTTCCTGCAGGAGAATCATTTCCTGTCCCTGGGCTTCAGGGAATAATGTTAAAATGTCAGCCATGTTGTATTGATTTATTATGTGAATAATGTTTGTACTTATGGTTCTTTCTG
Organism: Bacteroidota bacterium; assembly: GCA_030635045.1. GTDB lineage: Bacteria > Bacteroidota > Bacteroidia > Bacteroidales > B18-G4 > B18-G4. The sequence continues at coordinate 1,909 of DAOVZP010000222.1, forward strand.
AAAATACTTATCACCCTGAAAGCTATGATAAGCACAGCAGGGATACCCAGCGGGTGAGCATTGAATGATTGAAGAAGATCCCCTCTGAAGAGCCAGGATATCGAATGCCCCAGGCCACAGCCCGGACACCAGCTGATCCCCAGGTTATGCAGAGGACAAATGCTATAGCAGCTATCTACCGGGCTGGTAAACGCCAGTGCCACAAGGGCAGCGATCCAGATAAACGCCTCCAGATGCCTTCTGATAAATATCAATGTTGGATGAATTCTTGTCACTTTATATTGCTTGGGCCATCATATCAAAGGTAATATAATTGTCGATTGTCGACTGTCGATTGTCGATTTTCGATTGCGATATTCGATATTAGATATTAGATTACATTCACTTCCATCTCCAAAGAGAGGCCAAATCTATCATTTACCGAATCCATGATTTGCCCGGCAAGTTCCAGCACTTCCTTACCGGAAGCATTTCCGGTGTTGATAAGCACCAGTGCCTGCTTGTCATGAACCCCTGCACTGCCATGCCTTTTCCCTTTCCATCCGCATTGTTCTATCAACCATCCCGCCGGGACTTTTACCATTCCATCCCCTGCTTTATATGACGGCGCATCAGGATATTGCTCACGTATTTCTGCATATTTCTCTGCAACAATGAGCGGGTTTTTGAAAAAGCTACCTGCGTTTCCGATATTTTCCGGATCGGGAAGCTTTCTATGGCGAATAGAGGAGATCGCCTTTCCTACATCACCAATAGCAGGCCCGTCATGGATCCCCATTTTAATGAGTTCTTCACTGATCGCCCCGTATGAAATATCAGGCTTGCTTTTCGATTTTAACATCAGGCTCACGGAAACGATAATAAACTTTCCCTTTTGTTCCCGCTTAAATATGCTATCGCGATATCCAAATTCGCATTCTTCCTTATAAAATGTACGTAATTCCCCCGTGGCAATCTCAATAGCATCCAGTGAATGGAATGTATCTTTAAGCTCAACGCCATAGGCTCCAATATTCTGAATAGGCCCGGCCCCAACGCTTCCGGGGATCGATATGAGGTTTTCGATGCCACCAAGGTCATGTTCGATGCAGTAATGTACCAGGTCATCCCAAACAACACCGGCACCGGCAGTGACAAGCACCTGTGAATCATCAACTTCTTTCATCCGGATCCCTACGATCATATTCCTGATCACCAGGCCATCATAATCGCCTGTAAAAAGCACATTGCTGCCCCCGCCAAGAATAAGGTAACTGGCATCCTTAAGCCTGCCTGCCTTAATAAGGCCTTTGAGGCTTTCAGCGTCAGCCACTTCGGCATATTCCGCTGCATTAACATCAATACCAAATGTATTATATTGCTTTAGTGAGATATTTTTAAGTATTTTCATATTCTGATCAGACCGACATTATTTTTTTCATGATAAATATACACAAACATCATTAAAAAATTTAAATTAGCATATATTTCCTTTTATAGCGAATGAAGAGGATCATCGTTTCCGTAACCAATGACCTTGTGACCGACCAAAGGGTTGATCGCATCTGCAACTCCCTTGTAAAGATGGGTTTTGATGTCGTGCTGGTCGGCAGGAAGCGAAAAAACAGCCTCCCCCTTAACAAGCGGGGATACAGCATGCACCGCATGAGGCTGCTTTTCAGCAAGGGGCCTTTCTTCTATGCGGAGTATAATTTTCGCCTTTTCCTGTTTCTTCTGTTCAAAAAGGCAGATATATTTCTTTCCAACGACCTGGACACCCTCCTTGCCAACTACCTGGCTTCCCGTATAAGGCATAAAGACCTGGTGTACGATAGCCATGAATATTATACAGAAACCCCGGAACTCGTGAATAGAAGATCGGTTCAGAAGACCTGGGAAAGGATAGAGAAATGGATCTTCCCAAAATTAAAGACCGTTTATACTGTGAATGATTCCATTGCCGGACTGTTCATAGAAAAATATGGGGTTCCCGTAGAGGTGATCCGCAACCTGCCTTACCGGCAAAAGTACAGCCCGGAAAAAAGCAGGCAGGCTTTGGGTTTGCCGGAAGATAAAAATATTATCCTGCTGCAAGGTGCCGGTATAAACATTCAAAGGGGCACCGAAGAAATGCTTGCCGCTATGAAGTACATCGATAACGGCCTTTTTGTGATCATCGGAGGCGGGGATGTCCTGACATCACTGAAACAGCAGGCGGGGGATATGAATCTGGAAGAAAAGGTCATGTTCATCCCCAAGATGCCATTCAGTGAATTGTATCAATACAGTGTACATGCCGATATTGCCATAACCCTCGACAAGGATACCAACATC
>DAOVZP010000235.1 GCA_030635045.1 Bacteroidota bacterium
AAAGGAATTGAAATCGATGGTAAGCCAACCACCAAACTCAGCCCTGAAGCTTATGAGATGCTGGTCATGGAATTCCAGACAGAGAAAGCTGTTAAGGAAGAGTCCAAAAAGATGGAAATTGACACCAGCCTGCATACTTCCATTAGCATAGATGATATAGACAGGGCCACAAGCAAGGACGACCCGGAAAAAGAAGAGGAGATCTTTATCCAGAAAACCTCCATTATCGACAGTGTGAAGAAAGAGCCGGTAGTCAAAGTCAAACCTGAAGAAAAGCTTGAAAAAGAGCCGGAACCCGAGGAAGTAAAAGAAGAAAAGGCGGAAAAGAAAGAAAAGGAAGAAAAAGATACCGCTGAAAAGGAAGAGAGCCCCATCAAAGTTCTTGACAAGATCGACCTTGATTCCATAAACCAGAAGACCCGGCCTGCCAAAAAGACTAAAGAAGAAAAGGCAAAGGAATCAGCAGCAAAGAAAAAGAAAGCTGCCACTCCTGCCAGGGAAGAAGAAACTAAAAAGGAAGTAACCGAAACAGTTGAAAAGGAAAAACCCGAAGAAACTGTTACAGAAAGCAAGGATATACCCGTTGAGGAGGCTAAACCTGAAAAGAAAGAGAAAGCTGCCGCGGAAGAAAACTTTATTAAAACAAAAGTTGATAAGTTAACCGGCCCTAAGATCATTGACAAGATCGACCTCAAGGAGTTTGAGAAAAAGCCTGTTGCTTCTTCTAAAGATGACAAGGTATCTCAAAAGAGGAAACGAAAGAGAATTACCACACCCAAACGTGTTTCTGATGCAGGAGCCAGGAAGGGTGATGACAGGGGTAAAGGAAAAGGACGGCGTGGTAAAGGAGCTTTCAAACCTGAGCCCACTGCAGAGGAAATCCAGAAACAGATCAAGGAAACCCTTGCCCGGCTTGCTCCATCAGGAAAGTCGAAAGGTGCCAAACACCGCCGTACCAAGCGTGCTGCCGTAAGTCAGCAGATTGAAGAGGAGCAAAGGAAAGTTGAAGAAGAAAAAGGCACACTGAAGCTTACTGAATTCGTAACCGTTAATGAGTTGGCCAGCATGATGAATGTGAATGCCACCGATGTTATCTCTGCCTGTATGACACTGGGATTATTTGTTTCCATCAACCAGCGACTGGATGCGGAAACATTGAACCTGGTTGCGGAAGAGTTTGGTTTTGAAGTCGAATTCGTAAGTGTTGAAGTACAGGAAGCCATTGAAAGTATAGAAGTAATCCAGGAGGATGAGTCATTATTGACATCACGCGCCCCGATTGTGACGGTAATGGGACATGTTGACCATGGTAAGACAAAACTACTTGATCATATCCGTAAAGCCAATGTTGTGGCCGGTGAGGCAGGTGGTATCACCCAGCACATCGGAGCATATGAAGTTATCCTGGATGATGGGAAAAAGATCACTTTTCTCGATACTCCGGGCCACGAAGCATTTACAGCTATGCGTGCCAGGGGAGCGAAAGTCACGGATGTAGTCATTATTATCATTGCTGCCGACGATGGCGTGATGCCCCAGACAAAAGAGGCCATTAACCATGCCCAGGCTGCCGGGGTACCCATCGTTTTTGCCATTAACAAGATAGATAAGGCCAATGCCAATCCTGATAAGATAAAGCAGGAACTTTCGGAAATGAATATCCTGGTAGAAGAATGGGGAGGTAAATTTCAAAGTCAGGAAATTTCAGCCAAAGACGGACTCAACGTAATTGAGCTTCTGGAGAAAGTGCTTCTGGAGGCAGAAATGCTCGACCTGAAGGCAAACCACGACAGGGCTGCAGTTGGCACTGTCATTGAATCTACTCTCGACAAGGGAAGAGGTTTTGTTACAAACATATTGGTACAGACCGGAACCCTGCATACCGGTGATATGGTATTAGCAGGTTCGTATTATGGTAAGGTCAAGGCTATGTTCAATGAGCATAACCAACCCATCAAGGAAGCCGGCCCTTCGACCCCGGCCTTATTACTCGGTTTAAACGGAGCCCCGCAGGCAGGCGACGGTTTCAATGTTATGAAGGATGAGAGGGACGTAAAAAACATTGCGAATAAGCGACAGCAATTACAGCGGGAACAAGGCCTTCGTACACATAAACACATTACACTTGATGAGATTGGCCGCAGAATTGCCATTGGCGATTTCAAAGAGCTGAATGTCATAGTGAAAGGTGATGTTGATGGATCCGTTGAAGCTCTCTCTGATTCACTCCTTAAACTTTCCACAGAAGAAGTTCAGGTGAACGTGATCCTGAAAGGTGTGGGAGCCGTTACTGAAACAGATGTTATGCTGGCATCAGCATCCAATGCGATCATTATTGGATTCCAGGTGAGGCCTCAGCCCAGTGCCAGGAAGCTTGCAGAGCAGGAACAGATCGACATACGCCTCTACAGCATTATTTACCAGGCTATCGAAGAGATAAAATCAGCTATCGAAGGCATGCTTTCACCTGATATTGAAGAAAAGATCACCTGTAATGTTGAGATACGGGAAGTATTTAAGATCACTAAAGTAGGTACTGTTGCCGGTTGTATGGTCCTCGACGGAAAGATCACCCGTAACACTGCTATCAGGCTAATCCGCGATGGTATCGTTGTATATACCGGTGTACTTGGATCACTCAAACGATTTAAAGATGATGCAAAAGAAGTGGCTACCGGCTATGAATGCGGCCTGAACATTGTCAATTTCAACGACATCAAGGTTGGAGATATCATTGAAGGGTATGAGGAGATTGAGGTTAAAAGAACGCTTTAATCATACTTGATACTTGATACTTGATACTCGATATTCGATTCTAATTTAGTGCTTATCTGAACAGTGTTTGCTTTCTGTCAGGTCCGACAGACACAATTTTTATCGGGATCCCGGTTTCCTTTTCGATATACTGAATATAGCTGTGTAATGTTGCAGGAGCCTCATCCATACTTTGCAGTTCATCAATTTGTTGCTCCCAGCCTTTCAGGCTTGTCAATTCAGGTTTTATTTCACCTGATGTCATATCATAAGGAACATCAGTGGTTTTTTCTCCGGCAATATCATATGAGGTACAAACATCCACTTCGGAAAACGGGCTGAGTACATCTGTTTTCATCATGAACAGCTGCGTTACGCCATTGAGCATGATGGTATATTTCAAAGCCACAAGGTCGAGCCAGCCACAGCGGCGCGGACGTCCTGTTGTCGATCCGAATTCTTTCCCGGTATCGCGCATAAGATCTCCATTGCCGTCAAGCAATTCCGAAGGGAAAGGGCCACTTCCAACGCGGGTACAATATGCCTTGAAAACGCCAAACACCTCCCCTACCTTTTGAGGTGGTACACCCAGGCCGGAACAAACACCGGCACATATGGTATTCGATGAGGTGACAAAAGGATAAGTGCCAAAATCAATATCAAGCATTGATCCCTGGGCGCCTTCTGCCAATACTTTTTCTCCTTTATCAAGTGCCCTGTTAATAAGGTATTCACTATTTACCATCCGGAGTTCATCAAAGATACGGAGGGCTTTGAACCAGGCATCTTCATAATCGCTAAATGAAAGGCCATCGAATGTAAAATCCCCTGCTTCGCTGCCGTAGGCCTTGATTATCCGCAGATGCCTGTCGCGCAATTTATCATATCTGTCGCGAAAACCACTTTCATGCAAGTCGCCGGTCCTTAAGCCAAGTCTTGCTATTTTATCTGTATATGCCGGACCGATACCTTTCAGGGTAGACCCGATCTTTTCCTCCCCTTTTGATTTTTCATAGACAGCATCCAGCAAACGATGCGTAGGAGTGATCAGGTGTGCCTTGCGGGAAATGTACAGGCGGTCCCGGGCAGGAATATCATGGCTGTCGAGGTTTTCCAACTCCTTCTGCATGATAAAAGGATCGAGGATAACCCCATTTCCAACTACATTTTTCGACTTCTCCGAAAAGATCCCTGACGGTATAGTATGCAGTACAAATTTCTTTCCTTCAAAAATTATGGTATGCCCTGCATTGGGTCCTCCCTGAAAGCGGGCAATAATATCATAGCGGGGGGTTAGCACATCCACAATTTTCCCCTTACCTTCATC
>DAOVZP010000230.1 GCA_030635045.1 Bacteroidota bacterium
AAAATAATCCGGATCATGGCCTATGTATTTGTAATACGCGAATCACAAAAAGCCATCATCCTGGGCCATAAGGGCAATGCCATCAAAAAAGCTGCCACCCAAGCCCGCGTAGATATCGAAGACTTTGTTGGAAAAAAGGTCTTTCTTGAGATCAGGGTTAAAGTCAGCAAAGACTGGAGAGATGATCCCAATAAGCTGAAGCAGTTTGGATATGATTGATTCATAAGGCATAAGTAATAAGGCATATGGTACATGGAAAATGTAAAATGCCGAATGGACAATGCCACGGATTCCATATCTTTGCAAAAAATCCAATTCCATGGCAAACATCCTGGCGATCGTCGGACGGCCTAATGTAGGCAAGTCCACCTTTTTTAACCGGCTTACACAAAGCAGGCATGCTATTGTGGAAGAAACCAGTGGGGTAACCCGCGACCGCCACTACGGCAAGGCCGACTGGAACGGGGTGGAATTCTCTGTTATCGATACCGGTGGCTATGTGGTAGGCTCAGAAGACATCTTCGAGGAAGAGATACGCAGACAGGTGAGCCTGGCCATGGACGAAGCTGACGCGATCATATTCATGGTGGATGTAAAGGAAGGCATTCTCGGCATGGATGAAGAAATGGCCGACATCCTGCGCAAAATTAAAAAGAAAGTATTCCTGGTTGTCAATAAGGCAGATAACCCGCAGCGCATTCAGCTGGCGGGAGAATTCTATGCTCTTGGGCTTGGCGAAGTTTTTCCGGTTTCATCTATCAATGGAAGCGGTACAGGCGAGCTCCTGGACGAGGTGGTAAAGGAATTCAGTACGGATAATGAGGAAGAAGATATCGATCTGCCGAAATATGCTGTCATCGGCAGGCCCAATGTTGGTAAATCAAGCCTGATAAATGCACTGATCGGGGAAGAAAGAAACATAGTCACACCAATTGCCGGTACTACACGCGATTCCATTTACATTCCATACAACAGCTATGGGTTCGACTTCCTTTTTGTTGATACGGCAGGACTGCGAAAAAAGAAGAAGGTCAGCGAAGACATAGAGTTTTACTCTGTCATGCGCTCCATCAGGGCTATTGAAAAGGCCGATATTTGCCTGCTCATGATAGATGCTAAGGACGGGATCGAATCGCAGGATCTCAACATCCTCCGCCTGTGTGAAAAGAACAATAAAGGCGTTGTGCTGGTAGTAAACAAATGGGACCTGGTCGAAAAAGAAACCAACACCCATATTGAATTCAAGGAGGCCATTCTCAGGAAAACGGCGCCTTTCACCGATATACCGGTGCTGTTTACCTCTGTGATCAATAAGCAACGCATCCTGAAGGTGCTTGAAGTTGCCCATGATGTATATAAGAACCGTTCAAGGCAAATTTCCACATCAAAGCTCAATGATGTGCTGCTTCCTTTGATCGAGAGATATTCGCCCCCCATGGTCAGGGGCACACGCATCAAGATCAAATACATCACACAGCTGAAGCTGGCCTATCCTTCATTTGTATTCTTCTGTAATCTGCCGGAGCATATCAAAGAGCCTTATCAGCGATATCTGGAAAACCAGATGAGAAAGAATTTTGATTTCAACGGTGTCCCTATCACCCTTTATTTCCGAAAGAAGTAGAATATGGATGGTGTCCGCATCGATAAATGGCTCTGGGCCGTCAGGATATTCAAAACACGCAGCCGGGCTACCGCTGCCTGTAAGGGAGGAAAGGTAAAGATCGACGGGCACAATGTAAAGGCCTCCAGGGAAGTGAAGGAGGGAGAAGAGATCCAGATTTCACTGACTGCCTTTTCAAAGCTTGTAAAAGTTAAAGCCCTGCTCCACAATAGGGTATCCGCTAAATTGGCTCCTGATTACATGGAAGACCTCACACCGCAGGAGGAATATGATAAGCAAAAGATGAACCGCGAATTAAATGTGGAATACCGCCAACGTGGTGAAGGAAGGCCGACGAAGAAGGAGCGGAGGATTATTGAGAGACTGAAAAAATATAAATTCTAAACTCAAAGCTCTAAATCCTAAACAATATCAAATGTCTTAAACACAAAATTCAAAACAGATTTAATTGTATTCAGTTGTTTTAAGCGTTGAGTAATTTGAATTTGAAATTTGTTTAGAGTTTAGGATTTAGAGTTTAGAGCTTGGGATTTATCAGGCTATTCCTCATAATCCATCTCCTTAACAAGTTCCCCCTCCGGTGTCCAGAATTTCCAGGTTCCCACTCGAACACCTACCGCATAGCTGCCTTCGAAGTGTTTCTGTCCGTTCTTATGCCATGTTTTGCCCAAACCGTCGCGAAGGTCATCCTTAAAGTAACCTTCACTCCACTTATTGCCGTTCTCATACCAGTACACCCAATGGCCGTTTCGCTTGCCTGCTGCGAACTCTCCTTCGTAACGCTTGTTGCCACTTTCATAAAAGGCTGCAACTTTTACTTTTTCCCTGCTACCATCTATTTCCTGGTAATATGCAATTAAGCGGGGGTTACCTTCAGGATGTGTGTCCTCAACAACTTCTTCGAGTTTGGGCCCGCAGGATACGAACAACAATACTGCGAATAAAAACAAAAAATATTTTCTCATCATTCTAGTGATTTCTTTCAAATAACAATCTTTCGCCTTTTATGGCTTCATCAAAAACACCCATTTTATATGCCAGATGTCCGTTTACAAATGTATGTGTTACCGCGGAATTAAATTGTTGGCCTTCGAAAGGCGACCAGCCACATTTGTACAGGATATTATCCTTTTCCACCTTCCAGGGGTCATTCAGGTCAACCAGTGCAAGATCAGCGGCATAGCCTTCCCTGATAAAACCACGGTTCTTAACCCCAAAGCATACAGCCGGCGCATGGCACATCTTTTCCACTACTTTTTCAAGGCTGATCGTCCCTTTCTTAAACATCTCCAGCATTGCGGGTAATGAATGTTGCACTAAAGGGCCACCCGATGGAGCATTAAAATATGTGTTCTCTTTTTCTTCAATGGTGTGTGGAGCATGATCGGTGGCTACCACATCGATCCTGTTATCCAGCAGGCCTTTCAAAAGCTCATCACGATCATCAATGCTTTTGATGGCCGGGTTCCATTTGATGAGGGTCCCAAGCCGCTCGTAGTCGCCATCATGGAACCAGAGGTGATGTACACATACCTCGGCAGTGATCTTCTTTTTTATCAGGGGGATGCTGTTGTCAAATAATTCCAGTTCACGAGCCGTAGACAGATGCAGCACATGCAGGCGTGTGCCGTATTTCTTTGCAAGCTCAACAGCGAGGTGGGAAGAACGGTAGCATGCCTCCTCGGACCTTATCAGGGGATGGTAATCCATTGGTATATCCTCGCCGAACCTTTCTTTCAGGATGGTGGTATTTTCCCTGATGGTATTCTCATCTTCGCAATGGGTGGCCACCAGGCATGGTGCCTTCGCAAAGATCTGTTCCAGTATCTCAGGATCGTCTACCAGCATGTTTCCTGTTGATGCACCCATAAAGACCTTGATCCCGCAAACCCGTGACGGATCTGTCTTGAGTATCTCATCGAGATTATCGTTGGAGGTACCCATATAGAAAGAAAAGTTGGCCAGCGACTTCTCTGCTCCAAGCTTATATTTCTCTTCCAGCAACTCCTGGGTCAATGTTTGCGGTTTGGTATTGGGCATTTCCATAAAAGAGGTGATGCCTCCGGCAACTGCAGCCTTGCTTTCTGTGTGAAGGTCTGCCTTATGCGTGAAGCCCGGATCACGGAAATGTACCTGGTCATCGATCACCCCGGGTATCAGATGAAGGCCGTAGGCATCAATGACTTCAGCACCGTTGGGCACTGCAGGTTGGTCACCATTCATGAATACCATTTTGATGAGGCCATCATTTATATATACCCCGCCTCCGAAAACCATTCCCTCGTTTACGATAATGGCATTCTTGATGTAGTAATTCTTATTCACAATGCTAAGTTACAAAATCAGTGAAACTTAATTTTCAAGAATGAAATGAATTGAAAATTATTAGTTGAACTGATCCCGCGAAGCGGGATCTCCCAATAATTAATGACTGGTGTCCGGTTAAAACTCCGTCGGATTCTGGCTGAATGATTGCTGCAAGTTTGA
>DAOVZP010000257.1 GCA_030635045.1 Bacteroidota bacterium
GCGGGGGTTTTTTGTGGTGCCACTCGGAATCGAACCAAGGACACACGGATTTTCAGTCCGTTGCTCTACCTACTGAGCTATGGCACCTTTTGTTTCTTAGGCGACTGCAAAGATAAAACAGATATTTTATTTTTAAAACATTTTTGTTAATTTTGAAGTATCCCCCTGAAAACCAGCTGTTTTTGTTAATATTAATTGTTAACAAGTAGCCATTAAGGCTTCCGATAAACGATAAAATGACTACCTTTGCGGCTGTTTTTAAGTTGATGCCCCGGCTATATGAACCTTGTAATAGATGTTGGCAATACCCTGATCAAGATTGCGGTTTTCGATTGCGGACAAATAATCAGTATTGATAGCTATAACGATATTAATGAGGATGTCGTTAATGACTTACTTGATAAATTTCCCGGTGTAAAAGCCTGTATTGTTGGATCTGTGAGAGATCTTTCCATTAACCTGAAAAGCATTCTTCCGGAAAAAATCCGTTGCCTTTTCCTGGGGCCGGAAACACCCCTTCCCATAAAACACGAATACACCAGCATAGAAACCCTGGGGGCAGACAGGATTGCTGCGGTAGTGGCCGCCAATAAAGCATATCCCGGAAAAAATCTCCTCGTTATTGAGGCCGGAACATGTATTACCTACGACTTTATTGATGCAGAAGGGATTTATTATGGCGGAAGCATCTCACCAGGGATTGGTTTGCGATTCGCCGCCCTGCATAATTTTACCGATAAACTGCCGTTAATAGAACCTGTGAAGGATCCTGTCCTTGTTGGTAATTCAACAGAATCATCAATACAGTCGGGAGTGATCAATGGAATAAAGGCCGAATTACAGGGTATTATTTCCGGCTATGAAATCAATTATAAAAATTTAACTGTCATTATTAGTGGTGGCAACCTTGATTATTTTGATAAAAACCTAAAAAATAACATCTTTGCAGTCCCGAATATCGTTTTAACCGGCCTCAACACAATTCTTGAGTTTAATGATAAGAACTAATACTGCTCCTTTACTGATTGCTTTCCTGTTATTGTTCTTTGTTTCAGAAAGAACAATGGCCCAGGCCAGGATTAGTTCACCTTATTCCCGTTATGGGGTTGGTGATTTATGGCAAAACCACTATAGTGTTACCCTTGCCGGAATGGGAAATGTCGGCCTTGCCATCCGCAGCAACAATTTCCTTAATATCAAAAACCCCGCTTCATATACAGGCTTTGATTCAACATCTTTTCTCTTCGATATATCTGCCCTTGGAATGTATACAACACTTAAGACCACGGAGATAAGTCAAGATGCTGACTATGGCTCACTGGGGTATGTCCTGTTCGGGACCCCGGTTACAAAATGGTGGCGGGCAACATTCGGACTGATTCCTTTCAGTAATGTCGGGTATTATGTAACCGAAGAAAAAAATATTGATGATATCGGAAGGGTGCGCATCATTTATGAGGGCAGTGGCGGCCTCAACCAACTTCATTTTGGTAATGGGTTCAGGATCACAGATAATCTTTCGATTGGTATTAATACGTCATATGTGTGGGGGGTTATCAACAGAAGGAGGAGGGTGACTTTTCCCGACTCCCTTTCTATGCTCAGCACTCGTATTGATAATTTTGACCATGTTTCTGACATTCTTGTTGATATTGGGGTTCAATATTTCGTCCCTCTGAAAAACGGGATGGAACTGGGAACAGGCCTGGTAATAAAACCCGGCATGGATCTAAATTCAACACGCAGATATTTAGCCCAAAATTATTTTGGTAGTAATGAAAATATTGAATTCCCGCGTGATACAGTTGCTTATAGCGCAGGAACCAAAGGCAAACTTGAATTTCCGCTGGGTTTTGGTGGTGGTGTTTCTTTACGCAGGGCTAATAATTTTATTGTGAGCATGGATGTAAACTGGAGAAACTGGAAAGAATATAAATCTTACGGTAGAAGTGATTCGCTGCAAAATAGTTTTTCCATGCATCTTGGAGGTGAATATGTCCCCAAGCATAATAGCATCACATCTTATTGGCATAGAGTAAGATACAGGCTTGGTATTCGTTACGCAAATACATACATTGAAATAAACAACCAGCCAATTAAAGAGTTTGGTATAAGTTTTGGACTAGGTCTTCCGTTCAGGCGCTCTAAATCAATGCTTAACTTTGCATTTGAATTTGGAAACAGGGGAACGGTTGAAAATAATCTGGTTCAGGAGAACTTTATTAAATTTACCTTTGGTTTGTCGATATATGAAAGATGGTTTGTTAAAAATAAGTACAGGTAATAAAATATAAAATACAGGCATATGAAAATCAGGTTTATATCGTTTTTTCTTGCATTGGCACTGATCGCAGGCCTCTCGGTAACACCAAAGGTTTCTGCGCAGAGAGTGTCAAAATTTGGTGCAACACCTGAAGACAGTGTTGAATGCATTATGAATCTTTCACTTTACTCTGAGTTTTACAAGCAATGGAAGAGCAGTGGTTATAAAAATACTTCTGTAAATGATGCTTTCGGGCCCTGGAGGCAGGTATGGTTTAATTGCCCGGCTGCCAGGCTTGGCACTTATGTGGATGGGGTGAAAATAATTACTTATTATATCCAGCGTGAAAAAATAATTGATACCAAGAATGCCTATATCGATACCCTTATGATGCTTTACGATACCCGTATGGAGCACTTCGCAAAGAAAGGTTATGTTTTGGGCAGAAAAGGGGTCGCTCTTTACCAGTTCAGGAATAAGGATTACGAAGAAGCATTTAACATCCTTACCAGGTCTGTTGAAATAGCAGGAAATGCATCATATCCGGATGTATTGGTATTCCTGATGCGTGCTACCAAAAAAATGATTGACGAGGGCAAAGCTTCCGAAGATATTATTTTTGATAATTATGATATTTGCAGCAAGATCATTGAAGTTAATCTTGAAGCCAACGCGGATAATGAAAGAAAGCTGGCAAACTGGGAAAATGTCAGGGGAAATATCGACCTTATATTTGAACCCTTTGCTACCTGTGAAGCGATCATCAAGATATATACACCTAAATTCCAGGAAAACCCCGATGATCTGAAAATGCTTAAAAAACTCACCAGGCTGCTTGACAGGAAAAAATGTACCGAGGATCAATTATACTTTGATGCCACAGTAAAGCTTTATGATCTTGAGCCTTCACCGGAATCAGCATACCTGATAGGAAAGATGCTGATGAAAAATCAAAAATATGGAAAGGCTGTGGATTATCTCAAAGAAGGTGAAAAAATTGATGATAGCGAAACCAGGGCTGATTGCTTTCTGTACATTGCAGAGTGTTACAGAAACCTGAAAAATTACAGTTCGGCCAGAACATATGCCCTTAAAAGTACAAACGAACGTCCTGACAACGGGAATCCATATATTATGATCGGAGACATGTACGCTGCCAGCACCAAAAGTTGCGGTGGTAATGAAATTGAGAAAAAAGCCATTTACTGGGTTGCCGTGGATAAATACATTAAAGCAAAAAGGGTTGATCCGGAAATCGCAGATATCGCCAATGACAGGATTCGGTCATATTCAATATATTTTCCACCAAAGGAAGATATCTTCTTTCATAATCTCAATGAGGGGGATGAATATATTGTAGAATGCTGGATTAATGAAAAAACTACTGTCAGGGCTGCAAAGAATTAACAAATTTTGACCTGAATTGAAGCACCCTCTTAAGGAATTCAAAAAGTACTACCTATTGCAAAGCATTGTTATGTTCTTCATAATAA
>DAOVZP010000065.1 GCA_030635045.1 Bacteroidota bacterium
AAGACTATCTTTAAAAATTGAGAATACCTGGACGAATTAATTTATGCAATTCGACAGGAATGACAAAAACCCCAGCAGCTTTCAAACTTCAAATTTCAAATTTCTGATTTCAAAGCCCCCTCACCGCCCTCACACCAGGAAGCTCCTTCCCCTCAATATACTCCAGCATAGCTCCACCGCCGGTAGAAACATAGCTGACCTTGTTTTTTAGATGATATTTGTTGATGGCTGCAACAGAGTCACCCCCGCCAATGAGTGAAAAGGCCCCTTTTTGTGTTGCTTCTGCAATGGCTTCTGCAATGGCTTTGGTGCCTGCTTCGAAATTGCTCATCTCAAAAACACCCATAGGACCATTCCAGAGGATGGTGGACGAGTTACCTATGACCCCGGTAAATGACTTAATGCTTTCCGGGCCGATGTCGAGACCCATGAACCCATCAGGGACAGCATCAGCAGAAACAAGCCTGGTATTTGCATCATTGTCGAAGGCGTCGGCAGCAATAGCGTCGGATGGAATATAAAAGTTTACGCCCAGTGCCTTTGCTTTATCCAGGGCTTTCTTTGCTGTTTCTACCAGGTCTTCCTCCACAAGGGAATTACCTATATTCCCACCCATGGCCTTGATAAAGGTGAACATCATGCCCCCGCCAATGATCATATTGTCGACCTTGTCGAGCAGGTTGTTGATGATCTCGATCTTGCCTGACACCTTGGCACCGCCCAGGATGGCAGTAAAAGGCTTGCCTGAATTATGGATTACTTTGTTAATGCTCCTGATCTCATTTTCCATGATATAGCCAAAGAGCTTGTCGTTGAGAAAGAATTGTGCAATGATCGCAGTTGAAGCATGTGCCCTGTGGGCTGTGCCAAAAGCATCATTCACATAAACATCCCCCAGGGAAGCAAGTTTTGATGCAAACTCCTCACCACCCTTTGTTTCTTCTTTATAAAAGCGAAGGTTTTCAAGCAAAAGCACTTCACCCGGCTTAAGACCGTCGGCCTTTTCCTTTGCCTGTTCACCAATGCAGTCATCGGCAAACTGAACCTCCATGCCTAGTTTTTCTCTAAGATACGGTAGCAGGTGTTTCAGAGAGAATTTCCCTTCCGGGCCGGCCTTTGGCCTGCCCAGGTGCGACATCAGGATAACAGATCCTCCGCTATCAAGAATTTTACTGATAGTTGGCAGGGCTGCATCGATCCTGGTGGTATCGGTGATCTCAAAGTTGTCACTGAGAGGTACGTTAAAGTCTACACGTACCAAGGCTTTCTTGCCGCTGAAGTTATAGTTGTCAATGTTATTCATCATCAGAGATATTTATGTTTTCTATGAAATAAGTCTTGCAGCAAAATTAGGAAAAGCTTATCAATTATCATTAAATTTGCTTAAAGCTAAATTACGAACCTAATGATTAAATTCCCGGGTATCATAAAATCCAAACTGCCTCGCACCGGAACTTCCATATTTGCGGTGATGTCGCAATTGGCCAATGAGCACAAGGCCATCAACCTTTCGCAGGGCTTTCCTGATTTCGACGTTTCCCCTAAATTGATCGAGCTCATCAGCCATTACATGAAAAAGGGCTATAACCAGTATGCCCCCATGACCGGTGTCCCCTTGCTGAGGGAGCGTATTTCTGAAAAAATTGAAAAGACATATAAGATCAGATATGATCCCGATAAAGAGATCAATATCACCGCCGGTGCCACCCAGGGAATCTATGCAGCAATAGCATGTATGGTAAGGGATGACGACGAGGTGATAATCTTTGAGCCGGCCTACGACAGTTATGCCCCGGCCGTACAGCTTTGCGGAGGTATTGTTAAGTATGCAAGGATGGAGCCCCCCGATTATAACATTAACTGGCCTGAGGTGGCACGCATGGTCACCCACCGAACCCGGATGATCATCATCAACAGTCCGCATAATCCTACGGGCAGCATTCTCCGGGAAAAAGACCTGCTGGCATTGCAGCACCTTACCAAGAAGACAGATATTGTTGTGTTGAGCGATGAGGTTTATGAGCATCTTATCTATGATGGTGAGCCGCATGAGAGCGTATGCAAATATCCCGGACTTGTCGAAAGGAGTTTTGTGATAGGATCATTCGGAAAAACCTTTCATGCCACCGGCTGGAAGATGGGATATGTGCTGGCCCCCGAGAACCTTATGAAGGAATTCCGTAAATCACACCAGTTCATAGTATTTACATGCAACACACCGGTTCAGCATGCCATTGCTGATTACCTGGGTGATGAAAAAAACTATCGCGACCTCCACTCCTTCTATCAGAAGAAACGGGATTATTTTGTTGATGGTATCAGCAGTTCCCGCTTCAAGATCATTCCCTGTCACGGAACTTATTTTCAATTGGTTGACTACAGCAGGATCTCAGACGAAAGCGAAATGGATTTTGCCACACGCCTGATCACTGAATATGGTATTGGCAGCATCCCGGTATCTCCATTTTATCACCAGAGGGATGAGAACAGGGTGCTCCGGCTTTGCTTCGCCAAGAAAGAAGAAACCCTGGATAAAGCAGCAAATATCCTATGCAAGATCTGAAAATAACGCTGGTACAGTCGAGCCTGGCCTGGGAAGACCCTGTTGCCAATATCCGGAATTTTGACGAAAAGTTCAGGAGTTTCAATGATCCCACCGACCTCATCATTCTCCCTGAGATGTTTAATACAGGGTTTACCATGGAAGCCGAATCCAATGCTGAGGCCATGGACGGAAAAAGCATGCAATGGATGGCAGAAAAAGCTGCCGAAAAACATTGTGTTGTTTGCGGAAGCCTGATCATCGCTGATGCCGGCAATTATTACAACCGCTTTGTGTGGATGCACCGGGATGGCAATTTTGATTATTACGACAAGAAACACCTCTTCAGGATGGGTGATGAGCATCTGCATTACTCCGCTGGTGATAAGAGGCTGATCGTTGAGCTGAAAGGGTGGAAGGTCATGCCCATGGTATGTTACGACCTTCGCTTCCCGGTATGGAGCAAAAATGAATACAGCGATGGGAAATATGCTTATGATCTCTTGCTTTATGTAGCAAACTGGCCGGCTGTAAGGTCGTTGGCATGGACCTCCCTTATCACCGCACGGGCCATTGAGAACATATCCTATGCTGCAGGGCTGAACAGGATTGGAAAAGATGGGAGGGGGTATGAATATTCCGGAAATTCGATGGTTACGGGCCCTGATGGCAATACAATAATGGAGATAGGATCCGATAAAGCGTCGGTGTCAACAGCAGAACTGAAGGCGGAAAATCTCATTCAATCACGCGCCAAACTTGGGGTTGGCAAGGACTGGGATGCATTTAATATTCGCTAAGTAGTTTCATGCAATGCAAGATTTACCATATACATTTGCTTTTTAATATTTGTTTGTATTAATTTGGCTGCCGGTTTTAAAATCAAATCATGAATATAGTAATCGCAGGCGACGGAGAAGTAGGATTGCACCTGGCACAGGAGCTTTCCGCCCTTGAAAATCAGAATATCACCATTGTTGATCCGCATGAAGATCTCATCAAGATGGTTGGTTCCCATACTGACCTTTTAGCGATCACAGGTGACTCGACTTCTGTGGAAGTACTACAAAATGCCAATGTCAGGAAGGCAGACCTTTTAATTTCAGTTCTTCACGATGAACGTATTAACCTTTTAACTGCCGCTCTCGGCAAACAGTTAGGGGCTAAGAAGACCATCGCAAGGATCAACAACCTGGAGTACCTGCGTCCGGAGAATGAGGAGCGTTTCAGAAATATAGGAGTCGATTCATTGATCTGCCCGGAAGATATTGTTTCCAAAGAGATTGCTGACCTGCTCAAGCAGACAGCTGCCACTGAAATCTTTGATTTTTCAGGTGGCAAGCTTTCTCTCTTCCTTATCAAACTTAAGGAGAATGCTCCGGTGGTGAATAAAACCCTGAACGATATTGTTTCCTTGTATCCACACCTTGATTTCCGGGCCGTGGCTATACACAGGAATTCAAATACCATCATCCCGAAAGGGGACGACCAGTTCCAGGTTAATGACCTGGCATATGTGATCACTAAACCGGGGGGGATCAATGACCTGCTCAAGCTCGGCGGCAAGCAAAAGCTCGATATCAAAAATGTGATGATTGTGGGTGGCGGTCGTGTAGGGCGTTCCACTTCAAGAAAACTCGAAAAATCATTTCGTGTCAAGCTCTTCGAAAGAGATAAAGAGAAAAGCCTCCAACTTGCAGATAAACTGGAACATACCCTGGTAATCAATGGTGATGCCCGCGACATACAATTGATGGAAGACGAAGATATCCGGGGCATGGATGCTTTCATAGCGGTTACCGACAGCTCTGAAACCAATATCCTCTCATGTCTGCATGCCCGTAAATTCGGTGTGAAGCGCACTATCGCCCTGGTTGAGAATATCGATTATATTGACATCTCACAAAATATCGGTATTGATTCCATCATCAATAAAAAGCTTAGTACGGCCAGCTATATTGTACGGTTTACAATGCACGCGGAGGTCACTTCCATCAAATGCCTCAGTGGTATCAATGCTGAGGTGATGGAGCTGGTGGCCAAACCGCACAGTAGCGTGACAAAAAAACCTATCAAGGATCTGAACATGCCCAAGCGTGCTATCATTGGCGGGGTCATACGAGGAAATGACAGCCATATCGCAGTGGGCGACTTCCAGATCGAGGAAGGCGACAAGGTGGTGGTGTTTAGCATGCCTGAAGCCATCAATAAGGTGGATAAACTGTTCAACAGCAAATGAGAAACTGGAAAGGCATCAATGTCAAGGTGATCATCAAGGTGATCGGTTTCCTTCTTGTGATCGAAGGTTTTTTTATGCTCTTAGGATTACCCTTTTCCATATACTATGGAGAACATGAAAACCCGGCATTATTGTATTCAGCGCTTATCACCATGCTCACGGGTGGTATTTTGTGGTTTTCCACCAGGAATCACCCGAAGAATATCGGGCGCAAGGAAGGTTATGTGATTGTTGCCGTTTCCTGGATCATTATCTCTCTTTTCGGCACCTTGCCATTCCTTTTCAGCGGGGCTATTCCCAACTTCACAGATGCTTTTTTCGAAACCATGTCGGGATTTACCACGACAGGGGCCACCATCCTTACTGACATTGAGTCACTGCCCAAAAGCATATTGTTTTGGAGGAGTATGACGCATTGGATCGGTGGCATGGGTATTATCGTATTTACAGTTGCAGTACTCCCAATCCTCGGCATTGGCGGCATGCAGCTTTATGCAGCAGAGATGCCCGGGGTTACCAAGGACAAGATTCATCCAAGGATCACAGCTACAGCTAAACGTCTCTGGGCCATTTACCTGATCTTTACAGTGGTTCAGGCTGTACTGCTGTTACTAGGCGGCATGAGCCTGTTCGATGCACTTTGCCATACTTTTGGTACCGTTGCAACCGGGGGGTTTTCAACCCATTCGCAAAGCGTTGCCGCTTTTTCCCCCTACATCCAGTACGTGATCATTGTTTTCATGATCCTGGCAGGGACCAACTTTACCCTGCATTACTTTGCCCTGCACGGACAGCTTCGCAGGGTATGGAAAAGTGAGGAGTTCCGCTATTTCATTTACCTGATCCTGGCGGGAACAGTGATCATCACCCTGGTGCTGGCACTGAGCAAGGATGGCATGTCATTCGAAGAGGCATTCAGGACTTCCTTTTTCCAGGTGGTTTCCATTATCACCACCACCGGTTACATCACAGATAACTATATGCAATGGCCCGGGTCGATCTGGTTCCTCATTGTACTGATGATGTTTATTGGAGGGATGGCCGGATCTACCGGTGGCGGTATTAAAGTGTTGCGGCAGCTGCTGCTCTTAAAAAACAGCCTTCTCGAACTCAAGCGGTTAATACATCCTCAAGCCATTATACCGGTAAGGATGAACGGTAAAGTTGTATCTCAGGATATCATTTTCAAGGTGATGGCCTTCTTTCTGATATATATCATCATATTTATCATCGGTTCCACTGTGATGATGCTGATCGGACTGGATGCATCATCAGCAATAGGAGCTACTGCAGCAACGATCGGGAATATAGGGCCCGGCATCGGCAAGGTGGGGCCGGTCGATAATTATGCTTTTATTCCACATGGCGGCAAATGGATCCTTTCCTTTCTCATGTTGCTTGGCCGCCTTGAGCTGTTCACAGTGCTAATCCTGTTCTCTCCTGCATTCTGGAAAAAATAGGCCGTCCCCCTCAGTCAGCGGGAAATATATTATCTTTGGATTCGATCGATATAGAAAAACCTACAAATGCCTAAGCTTTCAGCTGTAATCATCACTCAGAACGAAGAACAGAATATCGGCCGCTGTATAGATTCCCTGGAGGGGGTAGCAGACGATATTGTGGTTGTAGATTCCGGATCAACAGACAACACCGAAGCCATATGCAAGGAAAAGGGAGCCCGTTTTTTTTACAATAAATGGGAAGGCTACATTGAGCAAAAGAACTTTGCAAATGATCTTGCCGAGCACAAGTATATTCTTTCTATCGATGCTGATGAAGCGCTTTCCGGGCAACTCAGGGATTCCATTCTCGAAGCCAAAGACAGCCTGGAGGCTGATGGTTACGAGATGAACCGGCTCACAAACTACTGCGGCAAATGGATCAGGCATGGTGGGTGGTACCCTGACAGGAAACTACGCTTGTTCCATCATGATAAATTTGAATGGGGGGGTGAGAAGATCCATGAAGCAATGGTTATGAAGGAGCCCAATGCCCGTATTGATATCTTATCGGGCGACCTGTTGCATTATTCCTACTATAATATTTCCCAGCATATTGCCCAGGCAAACCATTTTACAAATATGACAGCTGAACTGGCTGTTGAGAAGGGCAAAAGATCCGGCATGATCAAGATCATCTTCAGCCCGGCTGTTAAATTTATAAGGGACTACATTTTCAAATTGGGCTTCCTCGATGGCTACTATGGATATATAGTCTGCCGGATCTCAGCCCAGGCCACATTCATGAAATACTCCAAGATCAGGCAAATTAGAAAGGAACAGAAAGCCTAAACTTGCTTTATGAGGGAATTTCAACGTATTATCATTAGCCGTACCGACAGCATTGGGGATGTGATCCTTACCCTTCCTGTGGCGGGAATGCTTAAAAATAAGTTCCCGGAGGTTGAAATTATCTTTCTCGGCAGATCCTATACTAAAGCAGTAATAAACGCATGTGAGCACATCGACCGCTTTATGAACTGGGATGAGATAAGCAATATGAGTGATGGCGATGCTGCAGAGGCGTTCAGGGCTGAAAAAGCCGATATGATCATCCATGTATTCCCCCGGAAGGAAATCGCAAGGCTTGCTAAAAAAGCAAAGATCCCCATCCGGCTTGGTACTACCAACAGGTTATATCACTGGGGTACATGCAACAAGCTCGTAAGATTATCCCGCAAACGTTCGGAACTGCATGAAGCCCAGCTAAACCTGAAACTGATAGAAGGGATCTCGGGATCAGGCACAATCACCCTGGAGCAGGTCTGCGATCTGTATGGAATTAACAAAACCGAAACCCTGGATAATAAATTCATTCAGTTGATCGACAAAAACAGATTCAACCTCATTCTTCATCCAAAATCCAAAGGAAGTGCCAGGGAATGGGGGGTTGAGAATTTTAAAAAACTGATCGCGATCCTTCCCGATGATCAATTTAAGATTTTTAT
>DAOVZP010000192.1 GCA_030635045.1 Bacteroidota bacterium
ATCAGTTCCATCAACGCTAAGTCCCAGCCTTTTTCTCAGGTTCATGTCGAAAACACGCTGTGAGGCGGCATCATATCTTCTTTTGTATTCGATTGTATCCTGAAATACTCCATCTCTGTAAATAAACTCAGGATTGTCAACGTCGAGTTCCTGGATATGGAAGTTAGTCAGCCCGTCCATTAGAGTCCATAAGGAGGTAGCGGGTTGTGCCCCTCGGGGGCCGACATTATAATTACGGTTCTGGCGTTGCTCATACTGAATACCAAACTTAAATTCATGGTTGCCGATATCCATAGAACCGGTGGCATTTATACTGACCTGTGAATTGGCGAACTCAGAGTATCCTGACTGGGTAGCTCCCGGGAGGGCAAACATTCCATATACATTCGGAGGGCCCTGGCCATTGAGAAGACCACCACCCAGCTGTACCTGGTCGGCATTTTCCCAGTTACCTTCCGGATTGGGATACAATGAATAATATGTAGAGGTGAAGTTACTGACATAAGGGTTCTCGCTGCCCGGTGTAAATGTATATAATGTGTCATAGATGTTATCCATGATATACACATTATTATAATATTGTCCACCGATAGTATCAGATCCCAATGTATAGTTTTTGGCAAAGTGAGAGTTGAATGAACCAAGGTGTCCGTATTTGAATACATCGTTTTTATGATCAGGATCGTGAGTTGATCCGCTGACACTCTGATAATCTGCCTGGATAGAATAATAAACGTTTTTGACAAGTGAATTCTTTTCAGGATCATTCGGAAAACGCTGGGTAAAGCGGCCAAATACCCTCCAGGTCTGCTCGTAATAGAGAGAGTTTTTATCATAGTTGAACATCGAACTTCCGTAGTTAGTGGCATTGCCCTTGTTGTAGTTGTACTGACCACCGAAAGTAAGGTTCACGGTAGGCCCTGTTCGTACATCAATCTTACCTGAAAGGTTGATATTATACCTTGACGTGTTTGATGTTGTCTTTATCTTTTCCAGGTCGCTCATCCTGGTATATTCACCATTGACAAAGGTACCTCCTGATTCCAGTCCGGAAACCCGCAACGGATTTTGCTGCAGGTATGAGATATATTCATCTGTACCTCTGTACATGTCCCCGGAATAAGGCCTTCCATCCTGGCGGTGGGTAAAATCAGCAGCGATAAAATAACCCAGCAGGGATTGTCCTTTTTTACCCGTCTCATCAGATTTTCTTCTGAAGATAGGCCCGTTAAGGTTGATACCGACACGGTTGTACCCGAAAGGATCAAGAAATTCCGATGTTTCAAGTTCAATCCCGGCACCAAAAACCCTGGACGGCCCTCTTGTGGTAACCTCAACAACACCACCGGTAGCATCACCGTACTGTGCCGGCAGACCACCAAGGATCACCGACTGCTGTGCAATGGCTGATTGTGGTAGTGAGAGTGTGCCAATCACTGGCATACCATCAATATAATAGCGTGTGTTAGCTGTACGCGCCCCACGGATACTTCCGGCTTCGCCATCTCTGGAGAAAACCCCGCCAACGGTTGCCGCAATGGAACCAACAGATCGGTTCGGCATTTTATCAATATCTTTCTTTGTTACAGTCGCACCAGATACGGTCTTGTCTTTATCAATCAGGGGTTCTTCCCATTTGATTATGACGGTTTCAAGCATTTCAGCTGCATGATTCATTTTAAGATCAAAGAACCGCACCTGGTTGGCATTGATTTGAATTCCCCGAACGAGAAGATCCGTATAACCAATAGCAGTTGCTCTTACGTCGTAAGTTCCTGGAGGAATAGGCTTAATAACGTACTTTCCATTAATATCAGAAGCACTACCACCTACCTGGTAGCCATCAACTTCGATTACGACATTAACAAAGGGAAGTTCTTCGTTGGTTTTATTGTCAATCACCTTTCCCTGCAGCGTACCGGAAGTTTGGGGGAATACCACCAGACTGGTAGCCAGTACAATACCAATAGTTAGAAGTAAATTTCTTAACATACCATGATAATTTTATGTTAGATAAACACTGTGCAATGAGTTCGTAAAGTTAATGAATAAAAAATTTAATATGCAAATATTATTAACTCTACATTAAAAAATAATTAACATTCCCTTAACAATCTGCTAAATATAAGGACGTTCGAGGATTGCTGAATAAATAATCGCTTTCCGAAGGTCAATTCTAACAGCTTTATGTTGTTTTTCAGTTGTTTCTTTCATGATATCAACAAAAGATATCCGGCCCAGGGAACTCACTCCTTCACTTTCCAATGCCTCAAGTCCTTTTAAATTACGGCCTGCATATTCGCTCTGGAAAGATCCGGCAAGAGGCTTGTCTTCAATTTCTGTCAGCATGGGTTCATCGTATTCGTATTCCACAATCTCGGGCTCAGGAACCTGAACCTGCTGTCCCTCAAGCAATTGTTCGAGCAGCGATTTTGTCCTGGAAACGGTAGTTTCTTCTTCAGGTACAGATGAGGCCTGGCTTTGAGGCCGGGCTTTTTGTTTCTTTTTCTGGCTTGCCTTGTATATGCTGGCACCAAGCCAGATAACACCTATCAGAATGTAAATAAACTCTTCCATGCGTGGGTTTGGTTTTTGGCTATGCTAGTGTAAAAATATTAAAAAATTTAAAATATCAAAGAGATAATCAGTTTTCGGTTGACACAAATCAGTTAACGGTTGGAGCAAATAAGTAACACGGGGATGAACCAATGCATCAATTTTACATTATTTTACCGTCTTTTATAAGTGCGTGATGACCTCAATGATCTTTTCGCGCTTTCGTCTGGAAACAGGGATTCTGCTACCATCGGTCATCTCAATATACCCTCCGTCGTACTTCAAGAACCCCTTAATGAATTTTACATTCACCAGGTGGGATTTGTGCGGACGTATGAAATTATGATCGCTGAGCAACTGCTCATTCTCTTTCAGTGTTTTGGATACCAGGATCTTTTTGCCGTCGGACAGAAAAAAGTTTGTATAATAATTGTCGCTTTCACATCTGATGATCTGATCGGTTTCAATGATGTGGATCTTCTCGGATGTTGAAAGTATGATCTTATGCGGATCGGCATCCCTGGCTTTGATGTTATCTAACAGTACCTGTATGTTCTGATTCACCTTTTGGTGGCTGAGCTTGGTTTCAACCTTTTTCAATGCCCTGACCAGTTCTTCCGGATCGATAGGCTTGAGAAGGTAGTCAAGGGCGCTGTATTTTATGGCTTTGATGGCAAACTGATCGAAAGCTGTTGTGAAAATGATCTCGAAATCTATCTCATCAAGCTCTTCCAGCATCCTGAAACCGCTGCCATCAGGCATCTGAATATCGAGAAAAACCACATCAGGATGATGTTCCCTGATCTCCTTCAAGCCACCGCGATAACTGTCTGTTTCTGCAACAATCTCCACGTTTTTACAATAGCGGTCGAGCATTCCGCGCAAAGTTTCCCGGGAGTGCCTTTCATCCTCAACGATAATACCTCTGATCATGTGCAAGTAGTTTATGTAAATAACGGGCTGATAATCCAGTAAAGTTATGATTTGTTTCTGAGAGCAGCAAACATTAGCTCCGGAAAACCTTAAAGGCCTGTTAATCGTCGAAATAAAGGATATTGATTTCAACCCTGGTACCGCTTGGCATGTTGCTGTCATCATGCAGGTCGGTTACCTGAACTGAAAACTTTTCTTTGTTTTGTTTATTTAGGATCTCCAGCCTTTCCCTTGTAATGAGCATCCCTCTTGATCTTCTTATGATTCCTGATGCGTCCCTTAGCTCCTGTGCCTTTTTACGGCCGATCCCATTATCTGCGATCGTACAGAAAATGAAATTTTCCTGTAGTTGGAGGGAAATCTTAATATGGCCCTGGTCAGGGCTGTGCACCAGCCCATGGATAATTGCATTTTCAACAAAAGGCTGAATGATCATGGGTGGGATCTCCATGAATTCCTGGTCTATATTGTTATCTATCTCCAGCTCATAATCAAACTTATTGTCGAAGCGCAATCGTTCAATATCCATATAGTGCTTTAAAGCCGTCAACTCATCTTTTACAGGGATACTTGTTTCCCTGGAATTGGAAAGTATCAGGCGCATCAATTGCGAAAACTTGGAAAGATAATGAATGGCTTTATCGGTGTTGCTGGCGATTACAAAGCTCTGAATAGCGTTGAGGGAATTAAAGATGAAGTGGGGGTTCATCTGAAGCTGAAGGGCCTTCTGCTGAATGTCGAAAAGCTCCTTTTCAATGGCCAGAACTTTTTTCTCCACTTCGTGCTTTCTTTTCATTGTACGGATCCTCCAATAAATAAATGACCAGAGCAGCGCGAAAATGAATGCACCGAAAATCCCTCTGAAGATCATGGTGTCCCACCAGGGTGGACGAATAACAATATGGAGGGAGATGCCGGTTTCATTCCAGATACCGTCATTGTTCGAGCCTTTGACACGGAAGGTATATGAGCCCGGAGAAACCCTGGTATACTCCGCTCTGCGGCGTCCGGCATCACGGTAATTCCATTCTTCATCATATTCCTCAAGGATATAGGCATATTTATTTTTCGCAGGGTTTGTGTAGTCCAGTGCCGAGAATTCGATGGAGAAGAAGTTGTCATCATGGTTCAGGCGAATGGTATCACCA
>DAOVZP010000270.1 GCA_030635045.1 Bacteroidota bacterium
GATGCTTCATCAGCTCACGTTTATGATAATGGTGGAAACCTTTCTGTTGACCTCAAAGGTACCTATACCATTACACTTGTGATCGATGCTGCAAATAACGATGTTAAGAAGATCACAATCGTTGAATAGTAAGATTGGAAGATCTTTCTGAAAAATATAAGCAGGCCGTCTCATAAGTTTGAGACGGCCTCTTTTATTTGATCCGCACACAGGCAAAATGCCTACCGGACTGTATTATTACATGGAAAACACCTATTTTTGCAGTCCTAAAACTATCTTATAATGAAGAAGCTTTTTACACTTATCCTGACTGCATCATTTATACTTCCCGTTATCTCCCAGGTGGTAACCACTGTTCCTGTTTTTCCGGCCACTGATCAGATGGTCACTGTTACCTTTGATGCCACACAAGGAAATGGCGGATTAGCCGGTTTTACCGGCGATGTGTATGCCCATACCGGTGTGATTACCGAGTACAGTCTTGGATCCGGTAACTGGAAATATGTGAAAACAGACTGGGGGGTGAATACTCCTGAAACAAAAATGACAAGGATAGCTGATGATCTTTATACCCTGGAGATCGTTCCCAATATCCGGGATTACTACGGCGTTCCGGAGGATGAAGAGATATTTCAACTGGCATTTGTTTTCAGAAGTGCCGATTCTCAACTGGAAGGAAAAGAAGAAGACGACCTGGATATATTTGTTGATGTTACGGAGCCGGGGCTGGGTATGACCTTTATTCAACCGGAAGAAACACCGGTGGTACTGGCATCGGGAGAAACATTTATCGTTGAGATTTATGCGAACGAGGCTGATACCATTTCCTTGTACGTGGATGATGTACTTGTGAAACAATCGCTTACTAATAGCTTGATCCATACAGTAATACCAATCGACGAACTGTCGCATTGGGTTAAAGCCATCGCCAAAAACACCGAGGCAAGCATTGTAGATTCTTTCCAGTTTATCATCAGGCCTCCCGTAAATATTGAGCCACTGCCTGCTGATGTGAGGGACGGGATCAATTATATGGATGATGAATCCGTGATACTCAGCCTTCTCGCCCCCGGAAAAGAATATGTTTATGTGATCGGGGATTTTAATGACTGGACAAGCGATAATGATTACTTTATGAATATGACCCCGGACGGGGAGAGGTTCTGGATCGGGATCAGCGGGCTGACAGCAGGGCAGGAGTATATATTTCAATATTTTATTGATGGTAACATTAAAGTGGGTGACCCTTATGCAGATAAAACAAGCGACCCATGGAATGATTCTTTTATTACTGAACAAACATATCCCGGGCTTATCGATTATCCTGTCGGGATGACAATGGGCGTTGCCACTGTATTACAAACAGCCCAGGAAGCTTATGAATGGCAGGTGGATGACTTCATCCCGCCGGAAACTGCCGACCTGGTCATTTATGAAATGCTGGTTCGGGATTTTACAACAGAACATTCGTATGCAGCAGTGACTGACACACTTGATTATCTTAAAAGATTAGGTGTAAATGCCCTGGAACTCATGCCCGTAAATGAATTTGAAGGTAACAGCAGCTGGGGATATAATCCTTCATATTACTTTGCCCCGGATAAATATTATGGTCCGAAGAATGAACTGAAAAGACTCATTGATGAATGCCATATGCGGGGCATTGCCGTGATCCTGGATATCGTCCTGAACCACTCTTATGATCAGTCGCCAATGGTTCAGATGTATTTTGACGGGAATAATCCAACTGCTGACAATCCATGGTATAATGTCAGTTCTAACTTTGCAAATCCGGATGCACAATGGGGCAATGATTTTAACCACGAAAGTATTTATACGAAAAATTTCGTCGATAGCGTAAACGCTTATTGGATGAGTGAATACCGCTTTGACGGCTTCAGGTTTGATTTTACCAAAGGGTTCAGCAATACCCCTCATGGGATGGATGATCCCTGGGGTAGTAATTATGATAACAGCAGGATCAACATCCTGAAAAGGATGGCGATCCAGATCCGGTCGCGCAACGAAAATGCCATTGTGATCCTTGAACATCTTTCAGAAAACTCTGAAGAAGAAAATCTTGCAAACTTTGGCATGTTGATGTGGGGCAATGCAAACTATAATTATGCTGAGGCTTCAATGGGGTATCACGAGGGTAGTCAATCCGATTTTTCCTGGATATCATACCAGAAGAGGGGATGGAATGATCCGCATGTGGTCGGTTATATGGAGAGCCATGATGAAGAGCGGATCATGTTCAAAAACCTGAGTTGGGGAAATGTCAACGGATCTTACGATATTACAAGTACCGGCACAGCCCTTGACAGGATCAGGCTGATCTCAACTTTTTTCTATACCATCCCCGGGCCCAAAATGCTATGGCAATTCGGGGAGCTTGGTTATGATTATTCAATCGACTACAACGGCCGCCTGGGCGAAAAACCGGTACGCTGGGATTATTATGATGATTGGAGGCGTAACTATAATTACAGGTTCATATCAGAACTTATTAAGTTGCGCATTGAACAGGATGTTTTTGAAACAGAAGATTTCAGCCTTAATGTTGGTGGTCCCATGAAAAGTATCCGGCTCAACAGCACCGAAATGAATGTTTACATTGCAGGTAATTTCGATGTGGTTCAGGGCGATATCGCTGCCGATTTTGCCCACACAGGTGAATGGTACGAGTATTTTAGCGGGGAGAGCCTGAATGTATCAGACGTGAATATGGATATCACCCTGCAGCATGGTGAGTACCGCTTATATACCGATGTCGAACTGGAAACCCCTGACATCGGCACCGCCACCAATGAAATACCCGATGAACCAGGTAGATTATTCAGAATATTTCCCAACCCGGTTGAGGCCGTTGCCGGGCTGCAAATCGAGTTGCAGGAAAGTACGAAGCTGAAGATCATTGTATATAATATTCTTGGTTCTGAAATGCTGCGTGTTGACGAAAGGCCCTACCCTGAAGGAAAGCAGGTCATAAACCTTGATGTTGCGGCATTGGAATCCGGTATTTATTTCTGTAATATCACCTCAGATCAATCCGGGGATACAATAAAGTTCGTAAAGCATTAATTTAGCACGATTTTGGTAGTGAAAACGAATGGAGCGGGGAGATTCCCTGATAGATTAATTATTTGGGTATGAAACAAAGTGGTTTCATAGGTTTGCTATTGTTAATTCTTTTGGGGATGGTTTATGATCGATCCGTTGCCCAAACCGTACTTGTCAGAGATAATAATAGTTTCAGGCCTGTTGATAATGTGGCCGTTTACAACCCGGCACACACACGTACGGCATTAACAAATGTCTATGGTATTGCCGATCTGTCTTCTTTCCGGGAAACAGATACCCTGATCTTTCAGCATACTGCTTATGAAACGGTATCCTATAAATACACGGAGATCACTGCAGCTGAATTTAATGTATACCTTCAAAAGAAATCCATTTCCCTCGACGAGATCATAATCTCCGCTACTCGCTTTGAGCAGGATGCACAGGAACTTCCAAACCGCATTATTTCCATCTCGGCTGAAAAGATCCGGTTTGACAACCCCCAGACAACGGC
>DAOVZP010000317.1 GCA_030635045.1 Bacteroidota bacterium
AAATGCGGATGATCTGGTTGGGAGTTTTGTAGTTATTATCGTTATGCTGATAACCCCAGGAGTCGTTCATGGTCATGCACAGCTCCCAATATTCAGCTTCAGGACGGCTTACAGGAAGCCCCTGTTCGGGGGTGGCATAATCGCCATAGCCCTGCAAGCGGGAATTGATGATGGTATTAGGATTATGGGAGAGGATGGTTTCACGGATAAGCGGCGCCTGCCATTTTTCGGCACTTTGTTCCCAGTCGCCATCGAACCACCATAGGTCAGGGTTGTAGTTATCGAGGATCTCATTGATCTGACAGAAATTGAATTCCACAAAATTATTCCAGCGCAGGGAGTCGTTTTCATATCGTTTTTCTTCCCTGGTAAAATTCGGGTAATCGGGATGCGACCAGTCGAGTAATGAAAAGTAAAGCCCGGTTTTCAGCTCCTGCTCCCTGAGTGCCTTCATAAAAGGTTTGATATAATCCTTGTTGAAGTGGAGGTCGTTGCATTTTGTGGGCCAGAGGGCAACGCCATCATGATGTTTGGAAGTAAGCACGGCATATTTAGCGCCACTTTCTTTGATGAGCTCTGCCCAGTATTCCGGATCATACTTTTTAGCCGTGAAGCCATCAAGCTGCTTCATATAATCTTCATGCGAAATATAGCCGTTGAAAAATGACCACGACTCATCAATGCCATTAACTGCATAAATTCCCCAGTGAATGAATATTCCAAGCCTGGCTTCCGAAAACCATTGCATCCTTTCTGTTTTTTCTGCCGGGGATTTATCAGCTTGTGTCAAAGCACAGTAAGGGAAAAGCAAAAATAGGACGAGGGTAATAATTAAATATTTTTTCATACTAATATCATTCTTCTGGTTTCACTCCCATTTCCTCCAGGATCCTGTATGTCAGGTTGTCTGCCTCAGGCCCTTTCAGCACTATAGAATTTCCGGTACCATCGGCACTGTTGAAGATATAGGTATATCCCTCCTCTTCGTAAATCCGGTTAATTGCCTCGATTATCTTTTCTGTAATGGGTTGAAGTTTTTGTGACGACAAGGCCGCAAGCTTGGCATCGGCATTGGCCACCTCAAGCTGGATCTCCTGTTCAAGGGAAACAATCTGATCTCTCATGCTCGTTAGCAGGCTTTCTGCAAATCCTTTCTGCTCCTTATCGTAGTAATCTTCAAGCAACGACTGATAATACTCCTTCTTGGCAATGATCTGCTCATTGAGTACGTTTCTGTAATCTTCAATTTCGCGATTCATCTGCTGGGCTTCGGGCAGGCTCTTGAGGATAAACTCAAGGTTGGCGTAGCCGATCTTCATCTGGCTGAATGCTGTAATAGCCAGAAAGAAAAGGGTAAAAAAGATAATCTGTTTCTTCATAACAATTGATTTGTATCAAAGATAGGAATTTGGTTGAATTGAAATGGTTACAGTGTTACATGGCTAAATGGTTAAATGGCTATATGGTTATTGCGTATACCGAAGCACCGCGAAGGTGCGCATGGCTACTGAACAATCCCAAACTTTAGCTCACTCCAAACGTTAGCTCACTTTAGGCACTTGGATTTGATTGAATTGGGTGGTTGAGTTAATTATTGTTATCGTTGATTGTAGGCCTGATCCAATATGTTACATGGAAAATGTGGAATGCAGAATGGACAATGTTAATGTTCGAGAGCGATCACTAGTTGTTCAAATAGTTACATTTTTATACTGCTTCAATATCTGGAAGAATGTTGTAAATGCTTAAAATATAGAGGAGTGTAAATTATGGCACAGTTTTTTATGTATTGTAGGCATAACAGGATTGGGTAGCCTGTTACAGAATTAAAATATTTAAGATACTTCCTGTAAATTTTCTCAGGTTGTTAATCAGGGTTATCTGGGGCCGGAGTCGTTACCGGCCCCTTTTTTTGATATTTATGGATAAAAAAAAGAAAAACAATAATATACCTCCTGGTTCGGGATACTTCCTGGGACTGGTGTTTGGTGTAGCTATCATGGTCACATTTTCAGTGGTTCTGGGAGCTGCATTTTTCGGGATCATGATCGGGCTTTCATTCAGCCTGAGCATAGGTATCGCATTTGAATGTACCCTTGCTGGTGATAAGCATATACCATTGTTCCAGAAAGTAATGCTGTCGATGTCTGCCGTACTCCTGGTGCTGTCCGTTGTTTCTCTCCTGCTTTGGGATGGGATATGAGGCTTGTTTATACCTGGTTATTTTTCTGGCAGCAGTCCGTCGCTGATCAGCTGCCGGAAGTGATCGGTAAGGGTTTGTTCAACCGGCCGGTATTCAATACCCAGGTCACGTATACTGTATGAATTATCGAATTTGAGGGGAATGCCGATATTTCTCTTGATATATTTTCTGCTCAGGCCAAACATTGGCCCGATAATCATAAAGAACCACTTGGGTATTTTCCGGGCCGGAATGGGGTAGTTTGAAAATGACTTTTTTAGGACACTGGCGGCATCAAAAAAGGTAAGTATTTCTGCAACAAGAATATGTCTTCCCTTTGCATCTTTATTGAAAGCGCCTTTGATGTGTGCCCTGGCAACATCCCTGACATCAACTATTGTAAGATTGCCTTCGGGCACCCCGGTTTTATATGTACCGTCCCCCATAGAGATCATGAAGTTAATGCTGGTTGAATCTTTGCGCTTCGTGAGTGATGGCCCCAGGATAAACCCGGGATTCATTACTATCAAAGACCAGCGTGATTGTCCCTTTGCAATCTTCCATGCTTCTTTTTCTGCAAGTGTTTTGGAATATGGGTATGGCTGGTGTGACAGATCACTGGATGTATTCCATATGTCCTCAGTAAAAGTTTCGCCGGGAATAGATCTGGCATCAATAGCATCGCCCATAATGGCTACAATGCTGGAGGTGAGAATAACTCTTTCAACGGTGTCGGTCTTATTTGCTGTTTCAAGGATGTTTTTTGTTCCGTTGAGCGCAGGATCAATCAATGTTTTTTGAGGATCCCTGACCTTACCGATCACAAAAGGCGAGGCAGTATGAAAAACGTGTGAACAATGTTGAATGGCCTCAGACACCGAGCCAGAATTCAACAGATCGGCTGCAAAAATTTTTATGTCGCCCGGACT
>DAOVZP010000275.1 GCA_030635045.1 Bacteroidota bacterium
ACCAGCTGCCAGCACTCATCGAGGGTCATGGCTGCCGGTACTTCAACAGCTGCATGCTTGCCCTGTTTCATGGCATAGACTGCATTCGGCGTATGGTATCTCCAGGGTGTGCATGCATATACGAGGTCCACATCATCCCTTTCGCACATTTTCATCCAGTGTTCCTCGGTTTCGCCATACCCGGCAGGTTCTGATCTGCCTTTATCGATAACGATCTGTTGCGCCTTTTTTACCCTTTTGGGCATGATATCACAAACTGCAGTGATCTCAACACCTTCTACGTTCAGCAGCCTGCTCACGGCACCCATGCCGCGCATTCCAAGGCCTATGATGCCAATTCTGACAGTTTGCAATGGTTCTGTCCTGAGCCCCATCACTGACTTTTGTCCGGCAATTGGCAGCGGTGTCGACAGGTGGTTCTCGATCTCTTTTCCGATGCTTGCGAGTCCGGGCAATGCGATACCCAGGCCTGCCAGTCCGGCGGCTGTATTTTTGAGAAAGTTTCTGCGGTTGCTCATAGCTTGGATTTTATTGTTGGGGTAAAATTAAGAAAAAAGGGTTGCCAACCCTAATAAGGTTGGCAACCCTATGATCTAAACTTTCTTCATTTTCCACTTCCCTCTCACAAACAGGGTCACCGCCAGTATGGTCATCACCGTTTCGGCGCTTAGGATGGCAAAGAAAACACCATATTCCCTGAAACCCATCACCAGCGCCAGGCTATATGCCAGTGGGATCTCCAGCAGCCAGAAACAGAAGAAATTGATCCAGGTTGGCGTACTGGTGTCGCCGGCCCCGTTAAAGGCTTGTATCATCACCATCCCCAGTCCGTAAGCCAGGAACCCGAAGCTGATGATACGCAGGGCTGTTGCCCCGAAGTCGATCACCCCTTGTTCCTGGATAAACAACCGCATGAAAAATTCAGGCCAGATCACGAAGAATATCCCGATGCTCCCCAGCAGTATCACATTGGTGATCCCTGTGAGCCACACTGCTTTTTCAGCACGCTCGGGCTTGTTGGCTCCCAGGTTCTGTCCTACCAGGGTGGCGGCGGCATTGCTGATCCCCCATGAAGGCAGCAGGGAAAAGATAATGATGCGGATGGCAATGGTATACCCGGCCAGCACCTCGTTACCAAATACCGATAGTATGCGTACCATCCCTATCCAGCTTGAGGTGGCAATGAGGGTTTGCATGATGCCCCCGGTAGAGATGCGCAATATCTCCCTGATCATTCCAAAGTCAATGATAATGCTTGCCCTGCTCAGCTTTATCCTGTGTTTCTTGCCAAAAAGCAGGTACAGCTGGTAGATCAATGCAATACCCCTCCCGATGTTGGTGGCAATGGCAGCTCCGGTAATTCCCATCTCAGGGAAAGGCCCCAGGCCAAAGATCAGGCATGGGTCGAGCACGATATTAAGTGAGTTGGCCAGGATCAGTACACGCATGGAGATGGCGGCATCACCCGCGCTCCTGAAAACGGCATTGATGATGAACAGCATCATGATCACGGCATTTCCGCCCAGCATCCAGGCTGTGTAGCCCGACATCTCAGTGGCTATATCACGTGATAAACCCATCAAGGCCAGCATTTCCGGCGCATAGAACCATCCCACCCAGGCGATCATAAAAGAGATGGCCAGTCCTGTGATCATAGCCTGAAATGCCACTTCAGCGGCTTTCCCCGGCTTTTTCTCACCGATCCTTCTCGATACCAGGGCAGTGGTAGCCATGCTTAAGCCAATGGCAACGGCATAAACGATGGTGATCAGTGATTCTGTTATCCCGACGGTGGCCACGGCATCCGGGCCTAATTTTGATACAAAAAAGATATCGACAATGGCAAAGATGGATTCCATTACCATCTCCAGCACCATAGGCACCGACAGCAATAGTATTGCCCGCCCGAGTTTTCCGGAGGTGAAATCCTGTTCGGTGCCGCTAATGGATTCCCATATGTCGCGTAAAAGTTGTTTCAATCGTTTTCTTCTTGAATTGTTTTGCGAAGATAGATATGTTGAAGAATATAAATTTTTACTCATGTTGTTTTCGTTTAAAATGTTGATGTCTCAGCTTTGATCTTCTTGCATTATTTGATCCGGTAAACGGAAAACAAGCGGTTGCAAATGCCACCGCATCCTGACGTGTGTAATTTGTTGCTTTCATAATTTTTTGTTTTGGTAAATAGATAAATGATAATAAGCAGACACAGGTATAACTCCTGTATGTAGTACTGTAAAAGGGGAATTGATCCAGGATCAGGAAGATGTCCGGAGGGTACCCCTAGCCGGGCACTGCAATATTGAAGAGAAGTGTTTTCATATGGCTCTTCCTGTTTTGAATCTATGGCAAATATATTTATTTTTCGTAAACTTGCAGTTCCTTAAAACTTTAATGTAGTATTATTGTTAGGTATTT
Organism: Bacteroidota bacterium; assembly: GCA_030635045.1. Lineage (GTDB taxonomy): Bacteria > Bacteroidota > Bacteroidia > Bacteroidales > B18-G4 > B18-G4. The sequence continues at coordinate 2,419 of DAOVZP010000275.1, forward strand.
AGTTTAAATCAATAGAAATGACTGAAGAACAAATGCTTTCATTTTATAAGAAATGGTGGATCTCACTCCGTCCATTCTCATTCCCTGCTTCTACTATGCCGGTTGTGTTCGGGACGGTATTGGCATATGTATATGGTGGTGAAGTATTCAATGTATGGTACTTTCTGCTGGCTTTCTTTGGCATGGTATTTCTTCATGCAGGTGCGAATATACTCAACGATATTATTGATTACAGAAAAGGCCTTGACAAGATTCCCGCACCCGTTAGCGGGGGAGTGGTCAGGAGGCTTATCTCCATCAGGGAAGCAAAGATTGCCAGTACTTTGTTGTTCACGGCAGGCACCATTATGGGCCTGGCCCTGGCATATTTGACCAGTCCGTGGCTGCTGCTGATCGGCGTCCCCGGAATACTCATAGGTATTTTTTATTCCCTGGGTGGTAAAATAGCCCTGAAATACCATGCTCTAGGCGATCTTGCTGTTTTTCTGAACTTTGGTACACTGGGTGCTTTGGGCGCCTGGTTTGTACAGACCGGCACATTCTCGTGGATCCCTGTGATCTGGGCGTTGCCGATGTCCATGCTGGTGATCGGGATACTCCATGCCAACAACTGGCGTGATATCAAATCCGACAGGGAGGGGAATATCTATACTATAGCTTCAATGATGGGCGATAAAACATCATTAAGATATTACGGTTACCTGATCTTCGGGCCTTTCTTTGTGGTGCTGGCCCTGATCGTACTGCCTTATTTTGCTTTTCCGAATGTAGCCTTCATGCCATTCACCTTTGGCATCGTGATCCTGTCGCTCCCGATGGCACTTAAGCTCTGGCAAAAAGCTTTAAACCGCAAAGAACCAAAAAGCCCGATCGATTTTGTTGCCCTTGATGGTGCAACCGCTCAGTTCAACCTTGTTTTTGGCTTGTTATGCACGCTGGCATTGGTGCTTGAGGCGGTAATCAGGATCTGGGTATGACATTGACAAAAAAAACGAATAGTGCAAGGGGTAATCAACTGTGGTGGATTACCCTTTTTGCTGTTTACCTGTTTACGTGCATGTTCGTATTTAAGCAGGTCGGCCTCTTCGACTTCTGGTACT
>DAOVZP010000103.1 GCA_030635045.1 Bacteroidota bacterium
ATATGCAATATTACCGGCAGTAAGATAAGGGAAGATGAGCGTATTAGCAGCTCCGCCGAAAAGTTTAGAGAAGGGGAAGTTCTTTTCAAGAATCTCCTGGTTAACGGCAACATTGGCCTGCATTTCACCATCAACGATCATTTCCGGAAAATGCTCATGCAAATAGGCAATTGCTTCACGCTGTTTATTCGGGATGTTCCCACGATTGGATCCAAAATTAGAATATGATACAAATGCAATTCTGGGTTGTATCCTGAACTGTTCAACAGCATATTTTGTCTGCAAAGTGATCTCCACCAGGTCCTCAGCGGAGGGATTTTTATTAACTGTACAGTCGGCAAAAAAGTACGGGCCCCGCTTGGTGTTAATGATATACATACCTGACACAAGTGATTTGCCTTCTTTCTTGCCGATCACATCAAGGGCAGGTTTAATGGTAGATGGATAATTCCTTGTCAGCCCGGAGATCATAGCATCGGCATAGCCGGTCTCAACAAGCATCGGCGCAAAATAGTTCCTGTGTATTAGAAGGTCATGAGCAGTTTTCATGGTGACACCCTTCCGTTGCCTTTTCCTGAACAACAACTCAGCAAATTCCTTTCTTTTGTTTTCAAGTGCATCTGACCTGGGGTCGAGGATCTCAACACCAGCCAGTTCGAGGCTGTGCTCCTTAATAATGCTATTTATATTGTCGACATTCCCCAGCAGTATTGGAATGGCTGTTCTTTCATTAAGTACGATCTCTGCAGCCTTAAGCATGTTGTAGTCTTCAGCCTCACCGAATACCACCCGTTGCAACTCGCGCTTGGCTCGTCCTTTGATCTGGCGCATCAATGGATTGCTGATCCCCAGCCTTTTATTTAGTTCTTCACGATAGGCATCCCAATCCTCGATTGGCTCACGTGCTACTCCTGAATCCATGGCTGCCCTGGCAACAGCAGGAGCTAAATGAGTGATAAGGCGTGGATCGGTAGGCTTGGGGATGATGTATTCATTCCCAAATTTCAGGTTCTTTTCGTGATAGGCGATATTCACTTCTTCCGGAACCGGTTCTTTTGCTAATTCAGCAAGCGCCTTTGAGGCAGCAAGTTTCATCTCATCATTGATGGTTGATGCTCTCACATCCAGGGCTCCGCGAAAAATAAACGGGAAACCAAGAACATTGTTGATCTGGTTCGGAAAGTCGGAGCGGCCGGTGGCCATAATGAGATCATCCCTTGTTCCCATGGCTTCTTCATAGCCTATCTCAGGAACAGGATTGGCGAGGGCAAAAACCACAGGATTTATTGCCATGCTTTTAAGTAACTCCTTTTTCAACACTCCTCCTACAGAAAGTCCAAGGAACATATCGGCTCCTTTAATGGCCTCATCCAGGGTTTTAATATCTCTTTCCGTAACGAATTCTTTCTTGGTCGCATTCAGGCCTTTCCTGTCCTTGTGTAAGACGCCCCTGCTGTCGAGCATAACGATATTTTCTTTCTTCACACCCAGGGCCATGTAGAGCTTCATACATGAAATGGCTGACGCTCCTGCTCCGTTTACAACAATCTTAAGCTCTTCAATTTTTTTGCCTGTCATCTCCAGAGAATTCAGCAGTCCTGCAGCAGTGATGATAGCCGTTCCATGTTGATCATCGTGCATCACGGGAATATCGAGTGCCTCTTTGATCCTGTCTTCAATTTCAAAACACTCAGGGGCCTTGATATCCTCCAGATTGATCCCGCCAAAAGTAGGCGCAATGGCCACAACTGTATCTACGAACTTATCGATGTCTTTTTCACCTATTTCGATATCGAATACGTCTATATCAGCAAAGATCTTGAATAACAAGCCCTTGCCTTCCATTACCGGTTTGCTTGCATCAGCACCGATGTCGCCAAGGCCGAGAACGGCAGTGCCGTTAGATATAACAGCAACAAGATTTCCTTTGGCAGTGTACTTATAAACGTCGTCCGGATTTTTTTCAATCTCCAGACAGGGATCGGCAACTCCGGGAGAGTACGCCAGTGAGAGGTCGCGCTGTGTCGAATACGGTTTTGTAGGGATTACTTCAATTTTTCCCGGCCGGCCTTTGGAATGATAAATTAAGGCATCTTTGCGAAATAGGTTATCCATGTTTTATAGCGTGTTGTTAATAAAATAACAGAAAACTGCAAAGCTAATAATATCTTAGATTTTTTGTATAATAAAAGGCATAATTTTTATTACTTCTAAATTTGAAAGTATCTAAGTGACAACTTTAACAGGTTATTATATTTATTAGATTTGCAGCATTAAGTATAAACCATTAATCCGCTTATATGTATGCTTATATAGAAGGGAAGGTATCAGAAGCGAATCCGGCATTTGCAGTGATCGATGTTAATGGTGTTGGATATTTCATCAACATTTCTGTGTTCACATATTCGCATTTGCATTTAAATGAAAAATGCAAGCTCTACACTCATTTGGTTGTGAGGGAGGATGCATTTATGTTGTTCGGTTTCTCATCAGATCAGGAAAGGCAGCTTTTCCGCTATCTGATCTCTGTTTCCGGGGTAGGCGCCAATACGGCAAGATTGATCCTGTCAGCATATTCACCGGATGAGATCAGCACCGCTATTACCCTTGAAAATGTTAAGCTTTTAGAGTCGATCAAGGGAATCGGTGCTAAATCAGCACAGAGGATTGTAATCGACCTGAAAGATAAACTTGAAAAAGGCAGCTATATATTAGAAGAAAAATATACTATGTCGCACAATACGCTCTTTAATGATGCGTTAACAGGATTGACCTCATTAGGGTTCAACAGGAAGCAAGCTGAAAAGGCGCTCGACAAAGCATTTACCGGTATTAACGATAACAACCCAGAATCTGCCTTTACTGTTGAAGAGCTTATCAGGGAGGCCCTGAAACTTCTTTAGCTGCTGTTTCCTTCAAACCTTGAGGAAATTTGATTTGCACAACACCGTTCTGAGGACGGTAAAAACTAACATGGATAATTGATACGGATAATTAAATATCTGTTCGCTTTTTTTGTTTTTGTTTCTTTTCTCTCCATCGTGTGGGAAACTTCAGCTGTTGGAAATGGTGAGGAAACTATCCCTGTTCCCTGGTTACCCCCTGACACAATCGAGCCGGATACTACCGCCCCCATAAGTTTAATTTATCCATTTCACGACAATAGTGATCTGTTATACGTACCTGCCGACACCCATGGGTTATACATGGGAAACCCTTCCAACCTGCACACTGAAATTGAGTATGACCCTGAAACCAACCAATATCTGTTTCAAAATAAGATCGGAGACTTGAATTACAGGACCCCTTCCTACATGTCTTTTGATGAATATCAGGATTTTGAATTAAAAAACTCCGTACGCAGTTATTGGAAACAACGATCGCAATCTTCTACGGGAGTTGATCGTGGCGATGGTATCATTCCAAAGATCTATGTCGGCGGTAAGTTCTTCGAAACAATCTTTGGCAATAACACTATCGATATACGCCCCCAGGGGTCAGCAGAGTTGATCTTCGGGATCATGAACAATAAAACCGATAACCCTACTCTGAATGTAAGACAGCGCAGGACCACAAACTTCGACTTCGATATGAAGATACAGATGAACGTGGTAGCCAAGATCGGGGACAAGATAGAATTCCGTACAAATTACAACACTGAAGCAACTTTTGATTTTGAGAATAAGCTGCAGCTAAAATACGAAGGGAAAGAGGATGAGATCATCAAACTCATTGAAGCAGGTAACGTATCGCTGCCTCTTAACACATCCCTGATCACCGGCAATCAAAGTTTATTCGGGATCAAAACCAAATTGCAGTTTGGAAGAACGATGGTCACGGCTGTGTATTCTGAACAACAAAGTGAAACCTCACAGGTCACGGTACAGGGTGGGGCACAATCCAATGATTTCTATCTCACTGCCGTAGATTACGATGAAAATAAACATTTCTTTCTCTCACATTATTTCAGAGATAGATATGAGCTGGCCCTCTCGGAGCTTCCGCTGGTAATATCCGACATTAACATTACCAAGGTTGAAGTTTGGGTGACCAATATCGGTGCAGCTGTCACACAAAACAGGAACATTGTTGCCTTTCAGGACCTTGGTGAAAATAAGGTGATCTATAATTCCAACATTGATCCCATTCCGGGAAGGTCATTGCCATCGAATAATTCAAACACCCTGTTACTAGAGCTTGATACGGCAAAGATCCGTGATATCAATACTGTTTCAAATTACTTAAAGAGCCTTGGCTTTAACCCGGGTGTTGATTTTGAGAAAGTTGAAGTAGCCCGTCAGCTGAATGCATCAGAATATACAGTCAACGGCAAACTGGGATTTATTTCTCTCAATACAACACTGAATTCTGATCAGACCCTCGCCGTTGCGTTCCAGTACTCTGTGATCGGCCAGGACAGCTCTCTGTTACAGGTTGGTGAATTCTCAGACCAGGGAATAGTTGCTCCCGCCTGCCTTTCTGTGAAACTCCTTAAAAGCACCTCCCTGAATACACGCATACCCATGTGGGACCTGATGATGAAAAACATCTATTCCATCGGTGCCTACCAGGTAAGCAGGGATAAGTTCATAATGAATATTCTTTATTCCGGGAACGATAATGGGGTGCCAACCGGTTATTTTGTTGAGGGGCCTGAGAACATTAAGGGAGTACCGCTGCTGAAAGTTTTTAATCTTGACAACCTCAACCAGCAATTAAATCCACCGGATGACGGCCTTTTCGACTTCCTTGATGGCGCTGCCACCAGCGGGGGTACAATGCAATCTTCCAATGGTAAGATATTCTTCACCGTACTTGAACCTTTTGGCAGTTATCTCCGGGGCGAGATCATTGATAATGGAGGGGACTCTGCCCTGGCGAACCGCTATTGTTATGACTCATTATATACCCTGACTAAAACGGGTGCAGAGCAATTCCCCGATAAGAATAAATATATCCTGGAAGGTTTCTACCAATCATCCTCGGGTTCAGAGATCAGCCTGAATGCCTTTAATGTCCCGCGGGGATCAGTTAAAGTGACTGCCGGTGGCCGTACACTTACAGAAAATGTCGATTATACCGTTGACTACACTCTGGGGCGTGTACGTATCATCAATGAGGGTATCCTGAATTCAGGAACCCCCATCAATGTATCCATGGAGAATAATACTTTGTTCAACATCCAGACAAAGCGATTAATGGGTGCACGGGTTGAACATGTATTCAATCCCAATTTCCTGATGGGCGGTACCATCCTTAATCTGCGTGAAAGGCCTCTTACACAAAAAGTCAGTTATGGTAATGATCCGATAAACAATACCATCTGGGGCCTCGATCTGAATTATCAGACGGAGTCGAGGTTTCTGACCAAAATGGTCGATGCGATACCATTCATCGAAACCAAGGCTCCCTCAATGGTCAGTGTTAATGCCGAATTTGCTCAATTTCTCCCGGGGCATTCACGTGCCATTGGAAAAACAGGTACTTCCTATATTGATGACTTTGAGGGCGCTAAGTCAACCATAGACCTGAAGAACTATGGCACCTGGTTCCTGGCCAGTACACCGCAGGGACAGGAGGATCTCTTCCCTGAGACTAATATCGTCGGTGCATTTAATTTTAAAACACAGATCGATTATGGTAAAAACAGGGCCAAGTTTGCCTGGTATATCATCGATCCCCTGTTTTATGACAGAAATAGTTCTCTTGTGCCCCCCAATGTTTCCAAGGATGAACTTTCCAAGAACTCTGTCAGGCAGGTTTTGGAAACAGAGGTATTCCCGAATAAGGATATCCCAAGTGGTGTGCCAACGAATATTGCAGTTTTCAACATGGCTTATTATCCTACCGAACGTGGCCCCTATAACTATGATGATGCACCCGGGCCTTATACCCATGGTGTAGATGCCAACGGTAACCTGAATAGCCCTGAAACCCGCTGGGGTGGGGTAATGCGTAAGATTGAGTCAACCGACTTTGAAGCGACCAATGTTGAGTATATCGAATTTTGGCTGATGGATCCATTCAGCGAAGATTCAACCAATAAAGGAAAACTGTATTTTAACCTTGGTGACATCTCTGAAGATATGCTTCGCGACTCCCGGAAATCATATGAAAACGGTATGCCTACTACTGCAGAGGTTACAAACGTAGACGAAACCGGATGGGGACGTGTTCCAAATGTTCAGTCATTGGTCGAGTCATTCGACACAGAAGAAGACTCCCGTGTGTACCAGGATATTGGTTACGACGGGCTGAGTGACAGCGATGAGCGTCTTTTCTATAGCGAATCAGGATTGCACCCATACCTGGATACCATTGCTGCTTTATATGGCCCTAATTCAGCTGCTTACCAGG
>DAOVZP010000273.1 GCA_030635045.1 Bacteroidota bacterium
AGAACTTTCACATCCTTGTTCTCCTCATACTCACTGATGATCCTGTTCCTTTCTTCCTGCCGTTTTGCCTCAATGATCTCCACGGCACGTTGCTGTAAAACATTGGCTGGGTCATCAGTTTTTTCCAGGGCGAAAAATGCGTTGTTATGCCTTATATAGGGGCCGTACCTGCCAAGGGCAACAACCATATTGCTTCCTTCATATTCACCGATTGTTTTCGGGAAACTGAACAGGGCAAGAGCGCTTTCAAGACTGATATCATCGATGCTCTGGTCTTTTTGAAGCCCGGCAAAACGTGGTTTCTCTTCCGAGCTGGTATCACCAAGCTGAACCATGGGACCAAACTTTCCGATCTTTACATAGATATTCTTCCCTGTTTCGGGATCCTGCCCGAGCAGCTTCTCTCCACTGAACTTTTTTGATTTTTCCAGGGTGTCGGTAACCTTGTCATGAAAAGGGGCATAGAACTCTCCCAGCATTTCATTCCAGGCCCGCTGTCCGTTGGCGATGTCGTCAAACTCTTTTTCAACTCCGGCAGTAAAATTATATTCGATGATATCCTGGAAAAACTGCATCAGGAAGCTGTTCACAACAGAGCCCAGGTCGGTAGGGATCAGTTTTCCTTTATCACCCCCTACTTTCTCTTTTACGGTTTTTTCTTCTATAATACCTCCGGCCAGGCTCAACTGGATAAACTTCCTTTCGATGGCAGGTTTATCATTTTTCTTAATATACTCTCTTTTTTGAATGGTGGAGATGGTAGGGGCATAAGTTGATGGCCTTCCGATGCCGAGTTCTTCCATTTTCTTTACCAGGCTGGCTTCTGTATACCTGAGGGGATGCTGCGTGAAACGCTGAGTGGCCAGTATGCTTTCCGGCATCAGTATGTCACCTTTATTTACAGGAGGCAGTGTTATACCGTTCCCATTTTTATTATTATCATCTGTTGACTCGGTATATACCTTCAGAAAGCCATCGAATTTAACTACTTCTCCTTTGGCAATGAATTGTTCCGGGGAGGTGGAGATGTCAATGGAAACATTGGTCTTTTCCAATTTTGCATCTGCCATCTGGGAAGCCACTGTTCTTTTCCAGATCAGGTCGTAGAGCTTTTTGCCGGGCTTATCCGTATTTACGGTTTCATTACTGATAAAGGTAGGCCGGATGGCTTCATGGGCTTCCTGCGCCCCTTTGCTTTTTGTACGGTACTTCCGGATCTTTACATAATCCTCTCCCCAGTTTTTGGTGATCGTTTCTTTCGCAACGGCGAGGGCCATGTTCGACAGGTTCACAGAATCTGTTCTCATATAGGTGATGAGCCCCGATTCATAAAGCTGTTGTGCGATCCGCATGGTATAGGCAACCGGGAAATTAAGTTTTCTGCTGGCTTCCTGCTGCAGGGTAGAAGTGGTAAATGGCGGTGCAGGTGATTTCTTTGCAGGATTGGTTTCAATATCTTTGATAGAAAATCCGGCATCGATACAGGTTTTGAGAAATGCTTCTGCTTCTTCCCTGCCTTTAAACCTTTTTGGGAGCTCTGCCGAAAGCAGGGTTTTGCTATCCTGGTCTTTCAGGTAGAATTTTGCGGTAACACGAAATGATGAGGTACTTTCAAAGTTTTTTATCTCCTCTTCACGTTCCACGATAAGCCGGACGGAGACAGACTGGACACGGCCGGCAGAAAGCCCGGGCTTTACCTTTTTCCATAAAAGTGGTGAAAGTTCATATCCCACCAGGCGGTCGAGCACACGCCTTGCTGTCTGGGCATTTACGAGATTTTTGTCGATATTCCTGGGTGCTTCAATGGCCTCTGTAATGGCGGTTTTGGTGATCTCGTGAAAGACAATGCGCTTCACCTTTTTTTCATCAAGGCCAAGGGCATTTACGAGGTGCCAGGAAATAGCCTCTCCCTCACGGTCCTCATCAGTTGCAAGCCAGATGGCCTCTGCCTTTGAAGCCAGCTTTTTCAGATCACTCACAATGGTTTTCTTATCCGGGGAAACCTTGTACTGAGGGATGAACCCATTTTCTATATCTACACCCAGATCCTTTTTAGAAAGATCCATTACATGTCCGAAGCTTGACTTTACAAGAAAATCCTTACCCAGGAACTTTTCAATTGTTTTTGCCTTTGCGGGTGACTCAACGATTACTAAATTCTTTGCCATAATATTTATTAATACCTAAATCCTTAAAATGTACCCCAAAAATCGGGACAAAAGTAATACAATAAAAACGTTACAACCAAAGGGGAAACAAAAAATCCACTAATTTGTTTCTATTCATGCATGGAAATTTCTTTATTTTTGCAGCCTGGAACGGCTGTATTAAAGTGTTGAATAATAATGTTATCTGAAAAGAATCCAGAAGATTGAAAGGAGTAAAAAAAATATATATTGAAACCTACGGTTGCCAGATGAATTTTTCTGACAGTGAGATCGTGGCATCACTCATGCAGGATAAGGGCTATGAGATCTGTGAGGAAAGTGATGAGGCTGATGTAGTATTTGTGAACACCTGTTCCATTCGCGATAATGCGGAACAGCGTGTACGCCGGCGCCTGCGTGAGTTAAGATCCTTAAAAAAGAAAAACCCTTTTGTAAAGATCGGTGTGCTGGGGTGTATGGCTGAGAGGCTCAAGCAGCAATTGCTGGAGGAAGAAGAAACTGTGGACATGATCGTTGGCCCGGACGCATACCGTGACCTTCCGGCATTGCTTGACCAGGTGGAAGATGGGCAGAAAGCTATTAATGTGATCCTGTCTACAAGTGAAACCTATGCAGATATAACTCCTGTCAGGCTTGACAAAAGCGGGATCACTGCCTTTATTTCAATCATGAGGGGGTGTGAAAATTTCTGTGCCTACTGCGTTGTACCCTTCACCAGGGGAAAGGAAAGAAGCCGTGATCCGCAAACGATCATCAGTGAAGCGAAAGCACTTTTTGCAAATGGCTACAGGGAGGTAACACTGCTGGGGCAGAATGTAAATTCATATTCATGGGAAGAGAATGGCAGGCATATCAATTTTGCAAGTTTGCTTGAGCAGGTTGCAGAAGTTGATCCTTTATTAAGGCTCAGGTTTGCAACCTCACATCCCAAAGATATTTCAGATGAATTGTTGAAGGCCATCGGTAAACACCATAATATTTGTAATGCAATCCATCTTCCGGTCCAATCGGGAAGCAGCAATATCCTTAAATTGATGAAAAGGAATTATACACGGGAGTGGTATCTCGACAGGATTGCGGCCATCAAAAAGTATGTGCCGGACTGCGCGGTTTCAACGGACGTAATTACAGGCTTCTGTTCTGAAACGGAACAAGATCATCAGGAGACTATTTCGCTTATGCGGGAGGTAGGCTTTGACTATGCCTTTATGTTTAAATATTCCGAACGGCCCGATACCATTGCACAAAAAAAACTGGAAGATAATGTTGCGGGGGATGTAAAATCTGCCAGGCTGAAAGAGATCATCGATCTGCAGCAGCAACTGTCACATGAAAGCAATAAAAAAGATATCGGGAGAA
>DAOVZP010000297.1 GCA_030635045.1 Bacteroidota bacterium
ACTTTCATCATAGGTTTCGTGACGCGTGATCTGTCATTCAGGTATTTATAACCAAACTTGCCATATTTACACAGATTCCCATTGGGATTCACCTGGCCGTCGGCACCTTCGGTGCGCATTACGAATCCACTCTTATGCTCGAAGTCGAGTTCGCAGCCAATTGAGCAATAGTTACATATACTCTGTACTTTCTCCATTTTGACCGGGCCAGGCTTAAAGGGTACATTCTCGGTCAATGCGCCGGTTGGGCAGGTGCTGATACACATACCGCAACTTTCACACCTGGTATCCGTCAGTGATTCACCCATACTTGGTGCCACGAAAGTTTCAAATCCGCGGTTTACAAGTCCAAGTGCGTCGGCACCAACCACATCGCGACAGATCCTCACACAGCGGGCACAAAGCACGCATTTATTATTGTCGATCTCGATATATGGATGCCTGAAGTCGACGTTATATTCCTGAAAATCACCGCTGACGCCTTCTTGGCTGGCATCATATTCAGTAGCATATTTCTTCAGGTCACAGGTATAAAGCTCGGTACAGCCACATTCCATGCATCGCAAGGATTCATGGTGAGCAACCTCTTCATCATCATAGCCAAGTTCAACCTCCTTGAAATTCTTTCTGTTCTTTGGATCAAGGGTAGGCATCTCCTCACGTTTCTGCTCAGCATACTTGCCAACATATTCTTCAATTTCCTGCTTTTTGAAATTATCCTTTGCACTGAAGAATTCTCCGGGCATTGGTTTCACTTCCTCACCATTCAGGAAAAGGTTGCAGCTGTATGAAGCGACCCTTGCCTGCGCGATTGCCTGGATGAGCGTTGCAGGCCCCGTTACTCCGTCGCCGGCAGCAAATACATTTTTAATGCCAGTTTGCAAGGTGTCAGGGTCAGCATCGATGTCACCCCAGCGGTTCAGTTTGAGTTCACCCTTCTTAACAACGGTGTTGATGTCTTCAGTAAAATTCACATCTGTCTTTTGCCCAATGGCTGCCAGTACAAAATCCACCTTCAGTTCGAATTCGGATCCCGGGATCGGCACTGGCCTCCTCCTGCCGGATGTATCGGGTTCGCCCAGTTCCATTTTAAGGCAGGTAACAGATTTCACTTTACCAGTCTTATCCTTATTTATCTTCACCGGGTTGGTGAGCAAGAGGTATTCGATACCCTCAAGCTTCGATTCATGGATCTCAATCGGGTTGGCAGGCATTTCCTTTTCAGTACGGCGATATATCACATACACCTTATCGGCACCGCAACGCATAGAGGTACGGCAGCAGTCCATGGCGGTATTACCTCCACCCACAACAGCTACTTTCCTGCCTTTGAAGTTATATGGTTTACCCGTTACCTCCATCTCTTTCAGGAAGTCGATCCCTGAGAATACATTCTCGGCATCATCACCTACAACTCCGATCATCGTCCCTTTCTGAGAGCCAATAGCAAGCACTACGGCATCATATTTTTTCTTTATGTCGGCATACTTCAGGTCATCACCAAGGCGCTTGTTATAATGAAAGCGGACGCCCATTTCTGCAATATTGTCTACCTCTTTTTGCAGAATATCGTTGGGAAGGCGATATTCCGGAATACCGTACCTGAGCCATCCCCCCGGTTTTGGACTGGCTTCAAAAACATCTATGTCGTGGCCTTCCTTCCGAAGGAAGAACGCAGCAGAAACCCCACCGGGGCCTGCTCCTATGATGGCAACTTTCTTTCCGGTCTCCGGCTTGATTTCCGGCATATGTTTGTTCTCTGATTCCAGATCGATATCGGAAGCGAAACGCTTCAGGTAGTCAATCCCGACCGCTGCTCCTTCATCAAGCAGGTTCCTGCGGCACGCAACTTCACATGGCCTGACACACACACGCCCGCAGATAGCAGGCAGCGGATTGGTTTCCTTGATCAGGGCAACAGCATCGTGGTACTGTCCCTTTTCAATATGGGATATATAACCCTGAACATCAACGCCCGCAGGGCAGGTCTGCTTACATGGAGCAATACAATCGGCGTAGTGGTTACTGAGCATCAGTTCGAGGGCTGTCTTCCTGGCAGCGGCAATCTTGTCATTATTGGTTTCAATGCGCATCCCTTCCGAGATCTTTGTGGAGCATGATGGTTGCAGGCCCCTCATACCCTCAACTTCGACAACACAAACAAAGCAGGAGGTAAACGGCTCCAACCTTGGGTCGTTACAGAGAGTAGGTATTTCAAACCCGTTTCTTTCTGCCAGCTGTAAAATAGTTTCCCCTTTATTGCCGGGGACCATTTCTCCGTTCAGAATAACATTTACCTTTTCACTCATTATGCAGGGTCTTTTAAGTCGTTTTAAGATAATTTGATGGCTTCGAACTTACACTTGGTATAACATACACCACACTTGATACAAACATCCTGGTCGATATGGTGTATTTCCTTACGGGCGCCGCTGATGGCATCTACGGGGCAATTCACGGCACATACAGTACAGCCGGTACAATTCTCTTCAAATACAGTATAAGTCAAGAGGTTGGTACATACCATTGCCGGACATTTTTTGTCGCGGATATGGGCCTCATATTCATCCCTGAAATACTTTATCGTTGTAAGTACCGGGTTGGGGGCTGTCTGGCCTAAGCCACAGAGCGAATTGTCTTTTATCTTGTATGACAGTTCTTCCAGCCTTTCAATATCTCCTTCTTCTCCTTTTCCTTCGGTGATGCGGGTCAGTATTTCCAGCATCCTTTTGGTTCCGATACGGCAAAAGGTACATTTACCGCAGGATTCTTTTTGGGTAAAGTCGAGAAAAAACTTTGCCACATCGATCATGCAGGTTGTTTCGTCCATGACTACCATCCCCCCGGAGCCCATGATGGCACCGGTAGCATTTACCGAATCATAGTCGACAATGGTATGCGAAAGGTGTGCAGGGATACAGCCGCCTGAAGGGCCTCCCATCTGCACCGCTTTAAATTCCTTACCATCCTGTATGCCACCTCCCAATTTAAAGATCACATCCTTGATGCTCATGCCCATGGGCACTTCCACCAGGCCTGAGCGCTTGATCTTTCCTGCCAGGGCAAAGACCTTGGTCCCTTTACTTTTTTCGGTTCCATATTTGGCATATTCCGCTGCACCATGCTGGATTATCCAGGGGATGTTGGCGAGCGTTTCAACGTTGTTTATGTTGGTAGGTTTCTTCCACAGCCCTGATGCAGCAGGGAATGGCGGGCGCTTACGTGGCATACCACGCTGGCCTTCAACAGAGGCTATCAATGCGGTTTCTTCACCACAAACGAAGGCTCCGGCACCCTCTTTAATATAAATGTCGAAGTTAAAACT
>DAOVZP010000233.1 GCA_030635045.1 Bacteroidota bacterium
ATTGCTTCCGGTTGCTATCACGGCATCAAAATCGCTTATTGTATCCTCCGTAAAATCAATCACATCTGCAAAAGCAGGCTCCATCTCGATGAGGACATCTGCTATTGCAGGTATCAGGAAAGGGTCATCAGATGAAAGTTTGGCCAGAACCTTATGTCCTGACATCAGCACTGACAGGAAATCATGAAATCCCACCGCAGGGATGTTACCCGCCATGACAACAGCAACCTTCTTTTGTTGAAGATGCGGGGCAATCTCATACATCCCGACCCATCTCTCAATATCCTCGCGGTTCAGGCTCCCCCCCAGTGAATACAGCATCTTAAAGATTGATTCATCTGTAAACCATGCATTTACACCTTTCGTCCTGCTAAAGCTTTCTGAAAATGAATCGGCATCCAGCCCTTCGGCCCTGAGGGGCTCGAAAGATTGCTCCGCAGCGGCAAGGCTCAGCACTTTTCCAAGCCCGGCAAAAACTTCTATCCTCTTATAAATATCCATGCTCCAATGACTATTTTTCGATGAGGCAAAATTATTCAATAAATTAATATGAATGCGCTAATAAATTCATGCAAATAATATATATTTGTCAGTCCAAAAAACACTAGTGTTAAGTCAAGTGTATTGTGTCGCATAAGTCGTAGAAATTTTTGTTGCTGACGATGCAAAAAATTTGAGCATAGCCGTAGCTACGCAATGATTTTTTAAAGAAGTCAGCAGCAAAAAGAGCAAGGCTTGGTGTGGCTAAAATACGCTTGACTTGACACTAGATACAGAGCAAGCAATAAAAACCATATAACACACTGAATTATGAAGAAACACAACTTTTATGCAGGCCCTTCCGTCCTTCCTCAATATACTATTGAGAACACTGCAAAAGCGCTTATCGACTTTGCCGGCATGGGACTTTCACTCATGGAAGTATCACACAGGAGCAAACAATTTGTTGCCGTGATGGATGAGGCACAGCAGCTATTTAAGGAGTTGCTCGACATTCCCGACGGTTATTCTGTTGTTTTTGTAGGTGGTGGTGCCAGCACTCAGTTTGCCATGGTACCCTTTAACCTCATGAAGAAAAAATCTGCTTACCTGAACACAGGTGCATGGGCAAAGAAAGCCATTAAGGAAGCACATGCCTTTGGAGAAGTTGTTGTTGTTGGCAGTTCGGAGGATAAAAACTTCAATTATATCCCTAAAGGATACACTATCCCTGAAGATGCCGACTACTTCCATATCACAACCAACAATACCATTTACGGTACGGAGATCAAGTATGACATCGATTCACCGGTCCCGCTGGTAGCTGATATGTCGTCAGATATTTTCAGCCGTCCCGTTGACATATCAAAATATGCCATCATTTATGGCGGTGCACAGAAGAACCTGGCTCCTGCCGGTGTAACCTTTGCCATTGTCCGTGATGATATCCTGGGCCAGGTGGAACATCATATTCCTACCATGCTGAAATACCAGACCCACATCGACAAAGAATCTATGTTCAACACACCTCCCGTGGTGCCGGTCTTTGCTGCACTGCAAACCCTTCAATGGCTGAAAAAGCTGGGTGGCATCAATGCTATCCATAAGGTGAACAAGTTCAAGGCAGGGCTCCTCTACGACGAGATCGAACGCAACCCATTATTTACCACTACCGTACCGGATCCTGACGACCGCTCTATCATGAACATCTGCTTTGTTATGAATGCAGGCTACGAGAACCTGGAACAGGAATTCTTTGACCTGGCATCATCCAAGGGCATGGTCGGTATAAAGGGACATCGTTCTGTGGGTGGTTTCAGGGCCTCCACATATAATGCCCTTCCGGTAGAAAGCGTTGAAGCACTGGTTGGTGTAATGCAGGAATTTGAAAGTCTGCGTAAATAATTTCAGGTTTATTATATTCGCAGGAGAACCTCCTCCCCTGCCATCAAACAATTTAAAAAACAAAGGATATGACAAAAGTATTGGTTGCCACAGTAAAGCCTTTTGCACCTGCAGCGGTAGACGGCATCAGGAAAGTAGTTGAAGGAGCCGGTTATGAAATGGCTCTGCTTGAAAAATATGAAAACCAGCAGGACTTTATCGATGCTGCATCTGATGCTGACGCCATCATTATCAGGAGCGACAAGGCCGATGCAGAGGTGATAGCAGGCGCAAATAAGCTCAAGATCATTGTAAGGGCAGGTGCCGGTTACGATAATGTTGACCTCGAAGCGGCCACTGCCAAAGGAGTTGTGGTTATGAACACACCAGGACAAAATTCCAATGCTGTGGCAGAGCTTGCCCTCGGCATGATGGTATTTATGGCAAGAAACCAGTTCAACGGCACCTCAGGACGGGAACTGAAAGGCAAAAAACTTGGCATCCACGCCTATGGCAATGTTGGCCGTTACGTAGCAGCGATTGCCAGAGGATTCGGAATGGAATGCTATGCCTTCGACCCTTTTATCAGCAAGGAAGATATTGAAAAAGACGGAGTTATCGCTGTTGACAGTGTGGAAGCGCTGTACAGCAACTGCCAGTATATTTCACTGCATATTCCGGCAAATGAGCAAACCAAGGGCTCCATCAATGCTGATCTGATGAATATGATGCCTAAGGGAGCTACACTGGTTAACACGGCACGTAAAGAAGTGGTTTGTGAAGATTCACTGAAAAAGGTCTTTGCCGACAGGGATGATTTTGTGTACATCTCAGACATCGCTCCTGACTGTGCCGCGGAGATTGCAGAAAAATTTGAAGGAAGGTTTTTCTTCACTCCCAAAAAGATGGGTGCCCAGACATCTGAGGCCAATATCAATGCAGGACTTGCTGCTGCAAAGCAGATCAATGTATTCCTCGAAAATGGAGACAGGACATTCCAGGTAAATAAATAGTTGTCACAGCTATAAAGACTAATTGCACAAATCACCACTAAGCTGATATCATGGATAACGGAAATGACAAAAACAATACCTTCTTCAGATTTGAGGATCTGAGGATCTACCATAAAGCCCTGAACTACACCAAATGGGTGCATGAAACCACAAGGCAGTATACATCCGACCAGGATCAGGGGCTGACAGATCGCTTCGACACATCCTCACAAAACATCGTGCTGAACATCGCCGAAGGCTCGGCAAGGAATAAAAGCCAGTTCATATATTATTTGAAGATGGCCAAAACCGCAGTAAGGGAATGCCTGGTTTTCACGAGTGTTTTTCACAACCTGGAGCTTCTCACCGATGCTGAGGAAGATCTGTCGAGAAGCCAGCTGATGGAAATGACAAAAATGATCGGCGCCCTGATCTCCTCTCTTCAGAGAAGCAACAATAAGCGTGAAGACGACAACGACAGCTACGAACCAAAAAATGAAATGCCTGCTGATTAGCATAGCACAAAAAGATAAAACATGGCAATACTTAAAGCATTTAAAGGACTGAGGCCACCGAAAGAGATAGCAAAAGACCTGGCATCCAGGCCCTATGACGTATTAAATTCGCAGGAAGCGAGAGAAGAAGCGGCGGGTAATGCATACTCATTACTGCATATCATCAAGCCTGAGATCGACCTGCCGGCAGATATAGACGTGCATTCGCAAGAGGTATATGACAAAGCTCTTGAAAATTTCACAAAGTTTCGTGATGAAGGATGGCTTGTTCAGGATGATGAGGAATACCTTTATATATATGCGCAAACCATGAACGGCAAAACCCAATACGGAATTGTCGGATGTGCTGCCGTCGAAGACTACATGAACAACGTTATCAAGAAGCATGAGCTTACGCGTCCCGATAAGGAAGAAGACAGGATGAAGCATGTGCGTATCAACAGTGCCAATATCGAGCCTGTATTTTTCTCATTCCCGGCGGTGAAGGAAATTGATGACATCATAGAAAAATACGTGAAGGAAAACGATCCTGAATATGATTTCACTGCCAACGATGGTTTCGGACATCATTTCTGGGTGATCCGCGACAAAGCCGTCAATGACAGGATCATCGAGCTTTTTGCAGATATTCCTTCCACATATGTTGCCGATGGCCACCACAGGACTGCTGCCGCCGCCCTTGTTGGGAACGAAAGGAAGAAAAACAACCCGAATCACACCGGCGATGA
>DAOVZP010000202.1 GCA_030635045.1 Bacteroidota bacterium
AGTCGACGGAATACTCGTGGAATCAGGCGGTAGCGGCCAGGCTAATGAATTGCAGGCGGAAAGCATCGAGATTTTGGGTGTTGCCGATCCGGATGTTTACCCCCTGCAGCCCAAACGTCACAGCCTGGAGTTCCTCAGGGAAAAAGCACACCTGCGGTTTCGCACCGCTACCTTCAGTGCCATAACACGTGTTCGCCATGCAATGATCTTTGGGGTTCACAAATTTTTCAACGACAGGGGATTTTATAATATTCATACGCCGATCATTACCGGTTCCGATGCTGAAGGGGCAGGAGAGATGTTCAGGGTAAGTGTACTGGATCCGAAGTTCCCGCCACTGGATGAGCAAGGCAATGTTGATTATACTCAGGATTTTTTTGGTAAAGAAACCAATCTGACTGTTTCCGGACAGCTTGAGGCTGAACTGGCTGCACTGGCTATGTCAAAGGTTTATACCTTCGGGCCTACTTTCCGTGCCGAGAATTCAAATACCTCAAGGCATCTCGCAGAATTCTGGATGATTGAACCGGAAGTTGCTTTTGCCGATATCAATGACAATATGGACCTGGCGGAGGATATGCTGAAATATCTTGTGGAGTATGTCCTGGAGAACTGCATGGAAGACCTTGAATTCCTCAATAATCGCCTGAAAGAGGAGGAAAAGCATAAAAAAGAGCAGGACCGCTCACCAATGAACCTCATAGAAAGGCTTGAATTTGTATTAGCAGAAAAATTTGAGAGAATTTCTTATACCGAAGCCATAGATGTACTTAGAAACTCCAATTATAATAAAAAGAAAAAATTCAGTTTTCTCATTGAAGGCTGGGGTGCAGATCTCCAATCAGAGCATGAACGCTACCTTGTGGAGAAGCATTACAAAAAACCCGTAATCATTACGGATTATCCAAAAGATATCAAGGCCTTTTACATGAAGCAAAATGATGATGGTAAAACAGTTCGCGCAATGGATGTGCTGTTTCCCCAGATAGGTGAGATCATTGGCGGATCACAACGTGAAGAAGAGTATGACAAATTGCTCATGCGCATAGAGGAAATGAAGATCCCAAAAGAAAGTATGTGGTGGTTCATAGAAACCAGGCAATTTGGTACGGTGCCTCATAGTGGTTTTGGCCTTGGTTTCGAACGCCTGATGCTTTTTGTTACCGGAATGGGAAACATACGGGATGTGATACCCTTCCCGCGAACGCCTCAAAATGCTGAATTTTGATAAATCAGGTATAAATACCTTTATTTATATTGGTTTTTTATTTCTATTTTACTATTTTTAGATGATGTAAACATCATTGAAGAACAGAATCTGAATTATGCTCAATCAACGACTTCAGCAAAAGCTTCTACAAAAGCTGTCACCACAGCAAATCCTGCTGATGAAGTTGCTTCAGATCCCTTCGATGGCCTTGGAGCAGAGGATCAAACAGGAGATTGAAGAGAACCCGGCACTGGAGGAAGCCGGCAACACCGATGAGGATCAGGGTGAGATCGTCGACAGCAGCGATGAGTCAGGTGATGAAGGCAAGGAAGAGGATTATGACAGCAAGGACGATGAGTTTGACCTGAATGATTACATTGATGACGATGACATCCCATCCTATAAAACCAGCACGAATAACCAGGGGGTGGATGATGAACGAAAAGAGATTCCTTATGCCGCCGGCCTGAGCTTTCAGGATATGCTCCTCTCACAGTTAGGGCTCAGGATCCTTACTGAAAAGCAAAATGCTATTGCTGAAACTATCATTGGTAACCTCGATGATTCAGGATACCTTCAGCGGGGTATCAGCGCCATGGTCGATGATCTTGCTTTTGCACAAAATATACAGGTGACAGATGATGAGATCATAGAAGTCTTGCAGATAGTGCAGGAATTCGATCCGGCCGGTATTGGGGCCCGTAGTTTGCAAGAATGCCTTCTCCTTCAGTTGAGACGTAAGCAAGTCGAAAATAACCCAGCCATTGACCGTGCTGTTTTTATCCTTGAAAACTATTTCAATGAATTTGTCAAGAAGCATTATGAGAAGATCATGAAAAAGGCAAGGGTCAGCGAGGATGAGTTGAAGGAAGCTTTAAACGAAGTTCTTAAGCTTAACCCAAAACCAGGCAACTCCCTCAGCGAAACCACCAAGACCAATCAATATGTCATTCCCGACTTTATCATTCACAATACCAATGGTGAACTGGAATTGACATTGAACTCCCGAAATGCTCCCGAACTCAGGCTTAGCCGTGCTTATACAAATATGCTGGAAGCTTATGCCGAGAACAGGAAGGACAAGCAGAAAAAGGAAGCCTTCATGTTTGTGAAGCAAAAGATTGATTCAGCAAAATGGTTTATGGAAGCCATCCGTCAGCGGCAAAATACGCTATTCGTTACCATGAATGCGATCATGGAATTTCAAATAAAATACTTTTTTAGCGGAGACGAAACAAAGCTGAGGCCTATGATCCTCAAAGATATTGCTGACATTGTAAACCTCGACATTTCTACCATATCAAGGGTTGCAAACAGCAAATATGTTCAAACGCCATTTGGAACCTTCCTGCTTAAAAGCTTTTTCTCGGAGTCAATGCAGACGGAGTCAGGGGAAGAAGTATCGACCAGGGAGATCAAAAAGATACTCAGCGAATGTGTAGATGGCGAAAATAAGAGTAAGCCCTATACAGACGAGCAGCTCACCAATATCCTGATGAAGAAAGGATACAACATAGCACGGCGCACAGTGGCGAAATACAGGGAGCAACTTAACATTCCGGTGGCCAGG
Source organism: Bacteroidota bacterium (assembly GCA_030635045.1). Taxonomy (GTDB): domain Bacteria; phylum Bacteroidota; class Bacteroidia; order Bacteroidales; family B18-G4; genus B18-G4. The sequence goes on from DAOVZP010000202.1 coordinate 2,781, forward strand.
CTGCGCAAGGAACTCTGAGCACTTCATCTCACCAAATAAAACTACATTTGTGGCTTATTAAAAGAAAATGGAAGAGCGTATAGCAAAGGTCATATCCATTATTTTTCATCCACTACTGATACCAACATATCTTATTGCTGTGCTGATCAACCTGAATGTGTTCTTCGCACTCATGATACCGGATGAAGCCAAATGGAAGATCATTATCCTGGTACTCATAACATCAGCAATATTTCCACTGATCATTCTGTATGGGATGTACCGCCTTAAACTTGTCAAAAGCCTGCTAATTGACAGCAGGGAAGAGCGTCTCTACCCATACATCGCAACTTCCATCTTTTTCTTTGTGTCCTGTTATATGATCTGGCAGATCAACATCTCGCCGGTATATTATTATTGTCTGCTTGGTGCAAGTATCCTTGCGGTGTTAACGCTGTTGATCAATATCTTCTGGAAAATAAGTGCACATACTGTTTCGATGGGTGGAGTATTGGGCATACTAATCGGCCTGCAAACAGTGTTGCTTATCGATATTATGTGGCTGATCGTTATAATTATACTGATAAGTGGAATTGTTGGTTTTGCACGATTGCGTGCAGGAACTCATACACAGGCACAGATATATACAGGATATATCCTTGGTTTTTTTGGAACCTTCCTGCTGATCCTCTATTACTAAGTAAAATTGATTTAGAACGGAATAACCGCCAGCCCGATAGATATTGGGTAAAGCTGTGGTCCTTTATCTACTTTAAACACCTTTGAGAGCTGGTAATATACTGTAAGGTTAAACCACTTATACCCGATACGGAAAGTTGGCCCGTAGCGCCAGGTTTCTACCTGCTTTACGTCTTTCGACTTAACTTTTACATTCACACGATCAGTTTCAGTAGTTCCGTCGTCGGCAATAGTAAAACGGTTGCCTTTATACTTAGTGTGCGCATCGATCAGGAACCCGAATTTAAAACCAAAGGCAATGCGAAAATGCTTATCTGTCTTGATCCTGAACTCCAGGGGCACGTCAATATATGTCAGCGACAGTTTGCTTTTCTTATAGTCGACGTCGCCGGGTATCTTCAGAAATGAAATAGAGTCAGCTCTGACATCACCGATATAGTTATCGGAATACAGATTATGCATACCCATGCCAATTCCTCCTGCAAGATAGACCGAACTTTCTTTGACCCTGTAATTGTACATCCCAAATACCTGAGCACCCTGGTTGATGGTACGTGCCTTCATGTCAGGAGGCAGCCCCTGCCAGATGTCTGTTGACATACCGACACCGATGTTAAACTTCCTGATTGTTGATTCGCTCACCACCTGGGAAAATACAGACCCGATAATAAAGATGCCAACAACTGATAACAAGATCCTTTTCATAGAGACGGTTATTTTATGGAAGCAAATATACAATATTATTTTGCGGGCTATTTATAAGTGCATTCTTTTAAGGCAGACTCAGCTTGATTAAGGCTTTATATCCATCTGCTATACCTATTAACAACACCTATTATCTTTTATTGCGTTAATATGCATGAATCATGCCATAAAAAAAAGGGGCCGAAGCCCCTTTTTTGATAATCCTACCCCTTAAACTTATTCAATTATAAGTTTACGGACTTCAACAGCTTCACCGCTTCTGACCTGTACAATGTACATGCCTGTGATGAAGGTTGAAGTATTCACCATTATCTGGCTATTATCGAATTGGCCTGAATATACTAACTGACCCATATTGTTATAT
>DAOVZP010000212.1 GCA_030635045.1 Bacteroidota bacterium
CCACTATTTATTATAAATATGATGTTCCGGGAGAATACAGGGTCCTTCTTGAAGTAAAGAACAGCTTTACGTTGACCGATACGACCAGCAGAAAGGTTATTGTTTATGATCTGTAGGTTTGGACAGCAGTCCTTATTACTTTTACCACCAAACAATATTCAATTGGTTTTTTAATAATGAGGTTATTATTAACGTTATTCCTTTTTGCATCACTGAGCCTGAGTTCCCTTGCCCAGTATAAAGTTGAAGGAACCATATCAGGGTACCTGAACAAAAATCTCATTTTATTGGAGTACTTTGGTGACAAGCACATATACATAGATTCTACCAATACAGATGACAACGGATGGTTTAGTTTCGAGCTGAGCAATGCTGCACCCGCCGGCCTATATTCACTCGCTATTGGCAGTTCACCTCTTTTCAATTTCATTTTCAACACGGAAAATATCATTCTGAAATTTGAACCTGACGGGTTCAGCCCGCCGGAATTCATTCAATCAGTCGAAAACCTTATCTATTACGATTACCTGGCCCAAAGCGCTCAATATGATCAAAAAGCCGGTATGCTGATAGATATCCTGCAATATTATCCTAAAACTGATTCTTTCTATTTCTTCACAGGAGAACATTTTGAAAACCTGCAGTCTGCACACAGGGAATACACCGATCGCATCATTCAAGATTATCCCGCAACACTGGTATCGCATATCGTCAGAAGCGACAGGCCCGTGATGATACCAAAAGAAATGAACTGGGATGATTATCTCTCTTTCAATCAGTCGCATTATTTTGATGATGTAGATTTCGAGGATACTTCCCTCATAAATACCAATGTGCTCACTGCCAAGGCCATCGATTACCTGGGGTTTTACTCGATCAACAGCCAGAATAAGGAGCTGCAGGAACAAGTTTTCATCAGGGCTGTGGATACAGTTCTGCTTAAGGCCATGGAAAATGGCAAAGTGTATGATTTCCTGATGCAATACCTTATCGAGGGCTTTGAGATGTATGGCTTTGATCGTGTAATATCGCATATCGCAGAGAACTATGAACCAGCCAATATCTGTGTAAATGAAGACCGCAAATCAGAGCTTCAGAAAAGAATGGAAAACCTGCGGAAATTGGCTGTTGGCAATATAGCACCGGATATTGTCATTGAGAATGCGCAGGGTGAAAAGCTAAACCTTGCAGGCATTGACAGCGAGCTGACTGTTATACTGTTTTGGGCCTCCTGGTGCCCACATTGCAATCAGATGATCCCGGGCCTGAAGAGATTATACCAGGAGGGTGATGTGCCTGATTTTGAAATCCTTGCCATTTCCCTCGACACCAGTGCAACAGATTACATGCAGGCCCTTGCTGTTCAGGAAACCGCCTGGATAAACTACGCGGAGCTGAATGGCTGGGATTCAAAAGCCGTTGTAGATTATAGTATTTATGCGACCCCTACAATGTTTATCCTCGACCGTAACAGGAAGATTCTCGGCAGGCCCGTTTCTGTTTCTGATCTGCGGCATGAGCTGGAGAAGTTGAAGTAAAACCTTTGGGGTTAAGTTCTAAGCTCTAAACCCTAAACCCTAAGCTCTAAATCCTAAATCCTAAACAAAATTCAAAACTTAAAATCCAAAATTTCAAACCGTTTGTGATTTGAAATTTGGAGTTTGTTTAGAGTTTCGAGCTTAGGATTTAGGGTTTTTGAATAGGGGCGCAACTATTTCTATAAACGTTTCACAATCAGCTTCTCCCTGATCCTATGTTTACCCACAACCACCTCAACCACATACATCCCATGTTGAAGACTTGATACATCAACTTTGTGACCGGCTTCTCTTTTGTGAATTACTCTTTGTCCAATGCTGTTGTAAATGCTTACCTCTACACTGGCATTTTCATCAATACCTGATATGATTACTTCTGAATGGGCAGGGTTGGGGTAGATATGTATATTTCTATTTCCTTTACCATTATTTAAAGGAATGCTAAATGTTGGATCTTGGAATAGATATAAACTTACTGGAAAATGAATTACTGGGTTCCAGAACCATGAATTTGTTAGGTTTGTATCAGGAACTATTATATGGTCTGTAATTGTCATATCAAATTGATGGGCAATAGGATAATTATTTATCATGAAGAAGTAATCATTATCCATTCTGGCATGGTTAATCCAGCCAACAGGTTGAGGGGGTAAGAATGGAGCATGTAACAAGGAAGTATCCCAACATATTGTTATTGGTAATTCGAAATTCATTGCTTCTATTTCGTGTCCAAAACTATATTCGTATGGATGAGCTACTATTTTAATACTATCTTTCCAAGTTAGTCCATTATTATAGGTCCAGACGTTAAATTCATCATAATTAAAAATAGCAGTAGTCTCTCCAAGAAGAGTATCAGCTCCAAAAAAAGTGGCAGTTGTATCCCAAATAAACCATATTGTATCTTTTGCACCAGTTGCATCTTCATAAGCTACATGGAATTTCCATTGTGGCTGAGCATTCACCACCATTGTTGCTACAGCACAATAGCTTATAAAGCATACTATAATAATAAGTATAGATTTATTAGATTTCATCGTTTTAGCATCTTCACAACCTCCACCCCTTCCTCACTTCTCAATACAGCGTAATACAAGCCTTCGGGAAGACAATCAGCATTCCATGTGAAGCTATGTTTACCCCATACGGCTAAGATACGAAATAACAGAATATTCTGCAAGCGAAGGTGCGTTAGCCGGGGGGTCCCTCTTCATCCGCCTGCAGCGGATTCATCGGGTTGACCGGTAGACAATTACAAGCTTTTTACTGTATTATTAAGGAAGTTTAAATGAGGATTTGTTGAAGCAATCAGTTTATCTTTTTTCTCTCTTCGCCAGGCTTTAATTTCTTTTTCTCTTTTAATTGCACGATTGATGCTCCTAAAAGCCTCATAATATATCAAATATAAGCATTGATATTTCTTAGTAAAGCCATTATCAAATCCGCCCTCATGTTCAATAACCCTTCGCCTCAAATTATTTGTAACACCTACATAAAGCACATTTTTATGATTATTAGTCATTATATAAACGTAAAATTTTTGATCTGGTCGCATTAATAAACAGGCTAATTTCTTCTACCGGTCATCCCGAATCCTGAGCCAAAGGCGAAGGGTGAGGGACCTCCCGGCTATTCGCAGTAAGCTAGTTGATACTTACCCTTATCTATTAATACCCAATTTCAAAAAATGTCACTACATATTTTAATGAAAAATGATAATAATATGGTACATGAAAAATGCAGAATGCCAAATGGACAATGAAATAACCTCTGTGTTCCTACTCCCTGGCCAAAACCCCGATGGAACAAAACTTTTACTTGCTTTCGCCTCCCAAATTTCGTATCTTAAGCAAATCTGGTCTTAAGGCAAGACCTGCCTGTTGGTTTATATATACTGCCTGAGATACCCCGAGCTTATAACTACAGGTATTTATCCTTAAGAAGGTAACAATTATTAATCCCCGTACATGGCCCATGGTCCGGGCTGTACATAATATAATGAGAGGAACCCATATGACAGAAGTAAAGATTATTTATTTAACCGGCAGGACAGGTAAAAAGTATCGTTTTTACACCTTCAAGGGATGCGATAAGCTAAAACCTGAGGGTGGCGTGTATGCGATTACCAAACGTTCCCTGATCGACGATGTTTGGGAACATGAAGTGATGCGTATTGATCAAACAGAAAATATGGCGGAGTTAAAGGGGCTGATGTCAAAGTCGGGCTACGATTGCAGTAAAGGAGCCAATTGCATTGCTGCCAGGCTAGAGGACAATACGCTTAAAAGAATGAAGGCTGCTGAGGATCTCTGGGGAAACTACTTCCCGTCAATGCTGTCGGCCTGATAAAAATAATCTGAACAGACCATCCTGACCATGCAGTGCCTGTCGCACTGTTTCACATTTTAAGTTGCCCCCACCGGAACAATCCGGGAAGCATACCACCAATTTCTCATAACAACCAAAGCCTGAGGCATGTTACAATATATCAAAATGCAGGATGCATTTTTTTATTAACTTTATATGCTGTAACTCCAATACTGAACATATGTCTCTATCCAAAAGAAAAAAGATCTGGCTGATCGTCATTTCTGCAATTCTGATCATCTTCATCATACTCATACTGGTGGCTAATAGTGTCCTCAGCAACATGGCGGAGGATAAGGCAAGGGAACAATTGGCTGCAATGGATTCTACGTCCTATGTCATAGACTTTGAAAATATTCGTGTCAATATATTTTCCGGCTCGGTAAAAATCCTCGGCATTACAGTTAAACCCGATAGTGCGGCCCTGGAGGAAGTGAAGCGCAGCAGGCTTGCGAAGCCTCTGGTTGAGGTAAGCATATCAAAGATCAGAATTGGATCTGTTGACATCATGAAG
>DAOVZP010000038.1 GCA_030635045.1 Bacteroidota bacterium
ATACCGTGCATTTCATTCCAATCAACCAGACCGGACTGTCAGAGCCATTGCCGGGAGGCGAAATTGAGTTTTTTATCTACCCTAATCCCTGTTCGGGAAAAGCAAGTCTTAGATATCAGAGATCAGAGATCAGAGATCAGAAATCTGAAGTCATAAATATGAAATCTGAATTGTTTGATATCACGGGGCATAAGGTTATTGATCTGTTTGACCATGAATATCCACCGGGAACTTACAATATTGATATAGACCTCTCTGCATTCCCCCCCGGGCTTTATCTTGTAAAATTAACTAGCGGAAATGACATGGCGGTCAGGAAGCTGGTGGTAAGATGAGAAGATGGGCAGTAGGCGGTAGGCAGTAACTCCAAACTTTAGTCACTTTAGACACTTTAGGCACTCCAGGTAGTTTAGGCAGTAGGCAATAACTCCAAGTACTCCAAGTACTCCAAGTACTTCAAGTATTCCAAGTACTTCAAGTATTTCAAGTATCCCCAGTATTTAGTATCTTAGTCGCTGAATTAATATACTTAAAACAAACATTTAACAGAAAATATCATGGCAAAAGGTCAAGATTCAAAGAAGAACGTCAAAAAAGCAGCACAGAAAACTGCAAAAGAGAAAAAGGCCGAAAAGAGAGAAAAGAAAGCTAAAAGAGATTAATTAGTTTTAAAGACATCGACCTTACTTTGTAGTTATAAAACAGGCTGGCTTGTTGCAGATCAGAGATCACAGACACCGATGAACATACAGTACCGGCGGTGGGCAGCAGGCAGTGGACAGTTGGCGGTAGGCGGTTACACCTTTTGCATTTACCATTTAACCTTTTAGCCATTTAACAATATATCCATCTAACTGATCCCCATGCGACTAATCCTCGGCATCTGGCTCTTTTATAAAAAGATATTTGTCCCGGCAATGGCCGTAGCCGTTATCCTTACGCTTTTAGACCTGCTGTTGACCCGAACCCTTTCCCTCTATATAACCGGCTTCTCATTCATAATGCTTGCGCCTGTTTTCCATTTTATACTCTATGAGTTCCGCAATCCCGGACAGTATTACTTCTATTATAACCTGGGGCTGAACAAACTTTCATTATGGGCATCTACCATAGTAATTAGTTTTATCATCGGCATAATACTCTTTGCAATATGAACAGGCTGTATGTCGATAGCGTAATGAAAGCATTTGACACCAAACAGGTGCTTACAGATGTATACCTTACGTGCGAGCCAGGTGAAATTGTCGGGTTGCTGGGAAGAAACGGTTCAGGTAAATCAACTTTACTGAAGATTATCTTCGGTTCCCTGAAAGCTGACCAGAAATATATAAAAGTTGATAACACGCAAATCTTTAGGCTATATGACAGCAGCAAGCTGATCACCTACCTCCCCCAGGATAATTTTCTTCCCGGCCACGTAAGGATCAAGACCATCATATCAGCATATTGCAATCGTGAGAATGCCGTAATTCTCAAGAAACTCAGCCAGCTAAAACCACTTTTAAACCGAAAAGCCAGGAATTTATCTTCAGGGGAAAAGCGATTTGTCGAGATCTTGCTTATCATCCATTCCGATGCAAAGTACATTTTGATCGATGAGCCATTCAACGGGGTTGCGCCTCTGTATATAGATTACATTAAGCAGCTCATAAGGGAACAGGCTGTGAATAAAGGATTCATCATCACCGACCATGATTACAGGAACATCCTCGATGTGGCATCAAAGATCATACTGCTGCACGACGGAGGCACACGGGAGATCACGGACCGGGAAGAGCTTGTGCAGTGGGGGTATGTGTCGGGGACGGTTGACGGTTGACGGTAGGCAGTTGACGGTAAGAAGTCTGAACTTTTGCCTTATGCCCTATGCCTTATTCACTCTTGACTCACAGCCTTCTTTTCACTATCTTTATCAAAACCTTAAAACCGATGAAGAAAATGAAAAGATTAATTCTGTTAATTTCAATCATCTGCTTGACGCAAGTTTCTTTTGGGCAGGTATTCGGAAATGCCATTTCGCTCGACGGTGTCGATGATTTTGGCCTCGTCCCTCATGATGAAAGCCTCGACCCCTATGATGGAAGCTGGAGTATGATCTGCTGGGTGAAAGCTGCCGACAAGGACCAGGTTTCACCGATTGTCATGAAACGTGACCCGGAATCTCCATGGACACAATACAGCTATGGATTTGGGAAGGATGATCCGCATGAACCTCAGGCAGGCAAAAGGATCCATGTGAACCATATTGAAGCCGCAGGAGCGTTTGAGCGCAGCGGGCGTTCAACAGATGAGGTCATCGACGGGGACTGGCATCATATTGCAGTCATAGCCGATAAGGCCCATGATGGGATCATTATATATGCAGATGGTTCCCCGCTTTACTTCTTCTCTATGTATTACTTTGGTGCCTGGCCGGATGTTCACACAAGCTATCAGTTGATCGTCGCAGCAGGAAGTGCAGGGGATAAACTCGAAGGCTTGTTAGATGAACTAAGCTTATGGAATAAAGCCCTTGGACAGGATGAGATCCTGCTATTCATGAATAACCCCATTCCGGAAGCATATTATGTAACCGCCGACAGTGGAGTTGTTGCTTATTACAGCTTTGAAGTATTTGAAGATCTCGGGATCGGCTCCGGTGGCGCAAGCGATATTCGTGATCTTAGTTCCTATGGCAATCACATGGGAACTTTTGGGCTGCCAACACTGGTTCCGTCAGTTTCATTCGCAGGAGTTGATGAGGGGTATTTGGAGGAGTTGGCGTTTGAGGTGTATCCCAATCCCTGCGAAGACAAGGTCTGTATTCGATATCAGAAATCAGATAGCAGAAATCAGAAATCAGAACTCAGAAATTTGAAATTTGAAATATTGGATATATGCGGCAACGTGCTGAAAACAATTTCATTTGATAACAGAAGCCCGGGTGAACAAGAACTGGTGATCGATGTAAGCGACCTGCCCGCAGGGATGTATTTTGTAAGGATGGAAGCAGAGGGGAAGCTTGGGATGAGAAAGCTTATTGTGAAGTAGGAAAGTTAACGGTTGACGGTTGACGGTAAAAGCCCTGACTTAGCCCATCGCCCACCACCCACCGCCCAACGCTATTTCCCCAATATATTTATAGATTTAAAATATTATAGTATCTTTGCACAAATTCAGATTTGAGAATTTGCGCATTAATGTTCTAATTCCCTTCGCGCAATTAGTTTATCACTGCCTCCTTTTTAAATCAAAACATTAATATCAGCGTAACCGGCATATATTGAAACACTAAAATTTAAAAACACCGGTTATCTGTAAAACAATTAAAGAAAATTACAATGAACATTTATGTAGGAAACCTTGATTTCAAGGTACAGGAAGACGACCTGACAACATTATTTGCAGCTTATGGCGAAGTTGAATCTGCCAGGCTCATTACTGACAAATACAGTGGCAGGAGCAAAGGCTTTGGCTTTGTTACCATGGAAAATGACACAGAAGCCAATGATGCTATTGAAAACCTGAACGGAACTGATTTCAAAAGCAGGCCATTGACTGTAAACGAAGCAAGGCCCAGAAGGGAAGACGATAACAGGTATTAGGCCGGAACGTTTCTTCTTTATCAGTGCCTCCGGCACATAATGCATTTCTTCCCCTTATCACTGTAAGGAGGAAGAAATGCTATTGCTTAAATATTACCTGCGGCTGGCGACAACCTGCGAGATGTAGTGAGCTAAGTGTCTGTAAATAATCATATTTAGATCAAATCAGTTAGTAAAACTTAAATAATAATACATGGGAAGATCACAGGAAACCTTTGGTAAAAAAGAAGTCAGAAATAAAAAAGAGAAAAAGAGAAAAGAAAAAGAAAAGAAGAGGCTTGCCAGGAAAGAAAATGAGAAAGGCTCAAGCCTGGATGATATGATCGCCTATGTCGATGAACATGGCAATATCACCTCCACCCCACCCGACCCCACCCAAAAAGAAGAAATAGAAGCAGAGGATATCGAAGTCAGCGTGCCCAAGAGCGACAACACAGAAAGAGATGATCCAATAAGGACAGGTACCGTTTCCTTCTTTAATGATTCGAAAGGTTATGGTTTCATCAGGGATTCAATTACAAAAGAGAGCATATTCGTGCATATTAACAGTTGCGCTGATGAGATCAGGGAAGGCAATTTAGTATCTTTCGAGATCGGCTCAGGCCAGAAAGGTCCTGCAGCAATGAATGTAAAAATGGTGAAATAGCTTCTCAAGGTGCACAACATCCATCGGCCACCAAAGCCATACCACCCTGAACCCTGAACCCTGCACCTCTATCATCCTTCCCAATAAAAAAAAATCACTTAACTTTGAAGAGTTGAAAGAGCGCTATTTATTTTACACCTTTTCAAGTGAGTAGAAAACTCAGCCAATTCGTAACCTTACTAAAAGCAGCACTGGGGCTTTTTCTCAGTATCAGCTTTGCAGTATTCCTATTTGTGCTTTTCTTTGAGCCCTTTCCCCTTGACAGGTTCGATTTCAATAACCGTATACTATTTGTGGCAGGTATGGCTGCCATTGCCTTTATAATAATGAGTCTGGTAAGGATCATCCTGCCCTGGCTTATTCAAAAGTACGATCAACATCAGTTCGCCCCCCTGCTACCACCATATGCCAATAGTTTTATCATTTTAACACTAACTATAGTTTCCTTTGGCTTCTATGTTCACTACGTTGGATCGGTTCACCTCACCATATCCATAATGTTTAAACTGGGACTGATAAGCCTTGTGCTACCAATTTCGCTGTGGCTTCATGATCTGATCAAGGATCTTAAAAAACAGAATGAAGCCCTTAGAAAGAAATTGGAAATATTTGAAGAGAAAGTTGAGAAATATGAGGAGGATTACCTGAGCAAACCTATTGAATTCTCTTCTGACAGCAATTCCGAGAGTTTAAACCTGCTTATTGAAGATGTAGCCTTTATTAAATCGGCCGATAATTACGTAGAAATAGTATTTAAGGAGGGAGATATCTTAAAAAGTAAACTGATCAGGAATACCCTGAAAAATATCGAACAGGAACTTAAACCTTATCCCAATTTTATACGCTGCCACAGGATCTGCATTGTAAATTCCCACTATATTGATAAGCTGAATAAGGACTTTAGCAGTCATTGGCTCAGCATAAAAGGATATGATGAACGTATCCCGGTTTCGCGCCAATACCTGTTAAAACTTAAGGAAATAATTTAAAATTTAACAATTCAGGGGCGAATGTCATCCACCCCACGATTTTGCTACTTACCACCAAATTAGTTGATCTGCCCCTGATTATTGCCATCTAGCCCCTTTTTGTTTCATAGCAAATAATCTAAAAATACCTTTGTTCGTTAATAAGATCGATCCGGATATGATCAGTATTCGGGCTGATTGCCGGAGAGGTCTTTAAACAACTAGATTGAACATGACCAAAGCTCATTCATTTCATGTCCCTGTACTGGGAATTGGCTATTCGGTGGATACTCCACTGAAGATATCTCAATATGGGATGGATTCAGTTATCTCACTGGTGGACGATATATTGTTTGAGCAACTGAGGAAGATGTATTGCAGCAAATATGATATTGCTTATACAGAGATCACAAAAAAAACCTCAGACTACCGGGCAAAGCGTATAACAGCCTATCTTAACCTGATCAAAAGTTTATCGGAAAAGAAATTTGAAGAACTCAAAAGTTCCGGATCAGGGAATGCAGATGCCCTCGGGGAATTAATCAGCATGCTGCCCGAAAACAGCGAGCTTAAGCAGAAGCTTATCTCACTTACAGCAAAAGGAAGCAACAGCAGCGAAATAAAGAACTTTTTAGACGATAACTTATCGATGGGAAGCATTGATGTTAACATCATGACCAAAATCGATAAGGATAATTACAAAGATGGCGAAAAGCTGCCTGTCGAGTATAACGATGCCCACGCTGCCCTTCGGGGTTTTGCCGAATCAGAGCTGGAATCCTCAGTGGTACTTTCGGCCGGGATAAATCCCAGATTATATAGCTACATGCAAGAGTTTGAGGATTTCTATCCTGATAAGACCGGCTATATCAAAAAGAAAATTGCCCTTAAAGTAAGCGACTACAAATCTGCAATGATCCAGGGTAAATTTCTGGCAAAAAAAGGCTTGTGGGTGTCAGAATACAGGATAGAATCAGGCCTGAACTGCGGAGGACATGCTTTTGCAACCGACGGTTATCTTATGGGGCCTATTTTAGAGGAATTCAGGGAGAAGCGTGAAGAATTGATACGCTCGATACATGAGGTACTGGTCACTGCGCTATCAGCGAAGGATCGGATAATCCCAAATACCCCCCTGCCACTTAAGATCACTGCCCAGGGCGGTGTGGGAACAGCTGAAGAACACCAGTTTCTGATCGATCATTACGGTATTGATTCTGTTGGTTGGGGCACACCCTTTCTGCTGGTACCTGAAGCTACGAATGTTGATGATGCCACACTGGATAAATTGATCAATGCAAAGGAAGATAAGCTGTATTTAAGTGATATCTCACCCCTGAATGTTCCATTTAACAGCTTGAGGGGCAATACCAAAGATCTCGAGAAATCATTCCTGACCGCAAAAGGAAAACCCGGGAGCCCGTGCCCAAAGAAACTCATCGCTTTAAACAAAGAGTTTACCGAAAAACCAATTTGTGCCGCCTCACGACGCTACCAGGTTTTAAAGATAAAAGAACTCGATCGATCAGGAGTTTCCGGTGCTGAATACCGCAAGCAATATGATAAGATCGTCACTAAAGCCTGCATCTGTGTCGGTTTAGGTACAACGAGTTTATTGGTGAATGATATAGACACCGGTACCAACGGGAGCGGAGTATCCGTTTGCCCGGGGCCTAATATGGCATATTTCTCCAGGGCAATGAGCCTGAAAGAGATCACCAACCATATCTACGGCAGGTCAAATATGATCCTGAGAAAGGACCGCCCCAACATGTTCATAAAAGAATTGAATATCTATATTGACTATCTGAAGAACAAAATTGAGGAAATGACCGATCCCTCAGACGTAAAGAAAAGAAAATATTTTACCGATTTTGCACTAAACCTTCAAGCCGGGATCAATTACTATTTTGATCTTTTTACAGGCCTCAAAGGTGTTTTCGAAAGTACAAGATCTGATATTCACAGGGAACTGGAAAATGCTAATGCCGAAATTACTCTTCTGATTGAAGAATTAGAGACCCTTCCTGAAATGCAGGTGGTTTTGGCAGTAGGCAGTAAGCAGTAGGCAGTACGCTGTTGGCTGTTGGCAATAACTCTAAGTACTCTAAGTACTCCAAGTACTCCAAGTACTTCAAGTACTTCCCTACCTCTTCCTATAAGGTTTCTTCTTACCCGATTTCTTGCCGCCCTTCCTCTCCGACCTCTCATACTTTTTAAAAGGACGTTCCTTCTTTTTGTATGCCCCTTTGTCTTTGGCATGATCAGGCTTCGATATTTCCACGGCAACCCTTACCCCTTCAAACTTCACGCCTGCTTCAAAAGCCTTTAAAACATCCTTTTCATGATGTTTCTCGATCTCAAAGAAGGAAAATTTCTTCAGAATATCGATTTTCCCGATCTCCATGTCCTTTGTGTGGGTTGCATCATTTATGAGACCAATCAACTTGGAGGCATTTAGCTTATTCAGCTTCCCAAGGTTGATAAAGAAACGTGAAAACTCCTGTTTGCCCCTCTTGTCCCTTCTGCCTTTTTCTCTTCCTCCGGAACTACTTTCAGCATCAACGTTCAGGTCAGGCGCATTCTTATAGTAGGATAGAAAGCGGTTAAACTCAACAGAAACGAAATGTTTGATAAGGTCTTCCCTGCTCAGCCAATCAAGTTTCTTATATATCTCAGGCAGGAATTCCCCTATCTGGTCTTCATTCAATTGCACCTTTTCCACCTTATCGACCAGCGTGTATAATCGTTTCTTGCAAATCTCCCTGCCATCAGGTATTGGTTTTCTTTTAAAAGTTTTGCCTGTTATTTTTTCCAGCTCCCTGATCTTTCTTGTTTCCCTTGTATGGACAATCGCAATAGAAATTCCGCTTTTTCCGGCCCTTCCGGTACGTCCGCTACGATGGATATATGCTTCCAACTCATCCGGAAGGTTATAGTTGATCACGTGCGTAAGGTCATTCACATCCAGTCCGCGTGCAGCAACATCCGTAGCCACAAGCATTTGAAGGCTCTTGTTCCTGAAGCGGTTCATCACATAGTCGCGCTGCGACTGTGAGAGATCGCCATGCAAAGCATCGGCATTATAGCCATCGTTCATGAACTTATCGGCAACCTCTTTGGTTTCCCTGCGTGTACGACAAAATACGATCCCGTATATTTTAGGATTCATATCTGCGATCCGCTTTAAAACTTCATACCTGTATTTGGCCTGTGCAACATAATACTCATGATGAACATTTTCGGCACCTACATTCTTTTTCCCGGCAGATATCTCATCAGGCTGATGCATGTAATTATCAGCTATCCTGAGTATCTCCTTCGGCATGGTTGCCGAAAACAACAATGTTTGCTTGTCAGCCGGCGTTCCGGCCAGGATAGCATCCAGGTCTTCTTTAAAACCCATATTGAGCATTTCATCAGCTTCATCGAGTACCAGCCAGCGGATCTTACCAACCTTAACAACTTTCCGCTTGATCAGGTCCAGCATTCTGCCGGGGGTTCCCACCACGATCTGGGCACCTTTCTTTATACTTTTTATCTGGGTTTCTACGCTAGCACCACCATATACAGGCACCACTTTAAAGCCTTTTTCGAACTTTGAAAATGTCTTCAGATCATTGGTGATCTGCATACAAAGCTCGCGTGTAGGGCATAATATAAGTCCTTGAATATCCTGTACCGAAGTATCAGCCATCTGGATAAGTGGCAAACCAAATGCTGCAGTTTTACCCGTACCCGTTTGTGCGAGGGCGATCAGGTCAACTTTATCAGTAAGTATCCTGGGAATAACTTTTTCCTGTATAGGTGTGGGGGTTTCAAATCCCAATTCTTTTACGGCCTTTAACAAGCTAGCATCCAGGCCCATTTCTTCAAATAATATCATAAGGGCGCGAAGGTACGTTTATTTCGCTGAAAATCAACTTATGGGTGTTGAGTTTTGGGTGTTGAGTTTTGGGTGTTGAGTTTTGGTTGTTGAGTTTTGGGTTGGTGTTAGGTTTTAGGTGCTTATCATTAAAGCCGGTAAGTAAAAATTGTCATCCTGCGGAGAGAACGCAGTGAACGACGAAGGATCCGTATCAAGTTTCTCCGCCACATATAGAGGATTTTGTCTACAGTTTTGTATTAAGCCAGCAATATGTTCTGCAAGCAGGGGTGCCATACACTAACAGGATATTCTGCCAGCAATGGTGAAACTGGATGGAGG
>DAOVZP010000032.1 GCA_030635045.1 Bacteroidota bacterium
ATATGTAAACTGTCGGCTCCATGTAGTGGTGGCGAGCATTCCCTCCGGGATCCGGATTTTATTGATCACCATGGCATAAGCGAAGACATTGATAAGGGTAAGGCTACAGTTATACCTATATTTGTTTTACTTATTCTAATATCAAATTTAGATATTTGGGATATTTAACAGAATACTTATACATCACTACCCTCTTTTCATTTGGTTCTAACTCAATTTCCCAAGTTAGCTTACCTGTTTTTTCATCAACACGAGCGTTAGAAGATTCTAAGAGTTCAACTACTATTGACTTTTTTTCAGATATTGGGATTTGATCCTCAACAATAATTTTTATTTTGCTAGTTTTATTATTTTTTATCGTGATATCCCAGCCTAATGTTTCCTTAATATTATTACCAATAACACGCTTGTCATTCATTTCTTTATTTCCTTCTCTTTCAAGTATGATTTTATCGTCTCTGCCAAGAGAAACACTTAAAGTGTCGCTGGTTAGATCAGAACTAATTCTTGATTCACCAATAAAGGTTCCCCGATAATAAATACTGGCTTTACCTGACAATAAATCCAGTTTTGTCCAGTTCTCAATATCAGCTGCTAAAAAAACATCAGGGTCAAGTTTTGGGATTGCATAATTTACATAGTCAACAGGAAGGACTACTTCTTTAATTCTTATTCCATAATCTTCACCATCAGAAGGGATAGTGTATGGAATTTCAATACTGTATTCCAAATTAGTTACTCTTGTGCTTTGCGTGTATGAGATATAATTTGAAGTTTCAATTTCATTTTCAACCTTAATGTCATCTATAAAGTACACAGTACCATCTGTACGAGCACCACGGACGTATGAAACATCCCCTTCTTGCGTATAAACACCCCCTATTGTCGCAGCCGTAGCCGCAACACTTCGATTCGGCATCTTATGAATCTCTTCCTGAGTAACAGTGCCACCACTAACCGTTTTATCCTTATCGATAAGTGGAACCATATAATTAATAATCACAACTTCATTGAGCTGTTCAGCTGATGATTCCATTTCGATATCGAAAAAACGAATTTGGTTAGCATTAATCTGGATTCCCCTGATTAGGACTTCCTTATAACCTATAAAAGTGACCCTGATATCATACTTCCCTGGGGGGATAGGTTTGATAATATAGTTACCGTCAAAATCTGAAGAGGTGCCCCCCATCTGGTATCCCCCAGCCTGTTCCAGAACAATATTCACAAAAGGAAGGGATTCCTTAGTCTCAACATCAATAACCTTTCCATTAAGAGTACCAGTAACTGCATTTTCGGCTTTTTGATATTGTATCTTTCGTTGACCAAGGTTCCATGTAGTTAGTTCAGGTTTATTTCCACTTAATGAAGGGTTACTTGTTGATAATGTTATATTGATGTTATTCCAATCTTCACTAGATGATTGAAAAACACTTGCATTGTATACTATTGTAAGAGGTTTTGTAATATCATCAACCCTGAAATCATACATAGGCTCCCAACCTGCAGAAGGGACATAGTAGCTTAAGATCAGATTAGCATCTATTTCTCTTTCACAATCAAGAGTGATTAATATCTGACTATAGGTGTTTCTCTTTTTAATAATCAGCTTATTTAACAGGGTATATAATCCATGTAATTCTTCATTTATTTTGTCAAATTCTGTTGAAAGATTTAATTTCCCAAGTCTGATTTCGTTTAGTCTGGCTCTGTAAAAGTCTGCAGCCTCTTTTATATCATCAATTGATGAACCTCCATCATTATTAGATAGTTTGCTATTATCGAGAAGCAATTTTTCTTCCATATCATACACAATTGATTGATTTTTAAGTTTTTGAATCAATAGTTTATTCGAATCAATCATACTCTCAATCTCCAGTTCTTCTGAGGTCTTCTCGTTAGAAGTTTGAAATTTCAATTGATGTTTTACAGACAGAATCTTGCAGTTGTCGATACCTTCAACCTGTATGCTTTGGGTGTTGATTTCGATTGGCAGTTCATTTATTAAAATGAGGTATTTCCCTTGGCTAAGGGCCAAATCAATGTTTCTGGAAACTTGTGCTCCGCTTAGGAAAACGGTTACATCAGCAATCTCTGATTTTGCCTGGATTGTATCCATCTTACTAGAAAAGGCACTTAATGAAATCAGGGATAATAGAATAAAAATTAAATTTTTCATATAAATATCGCTTTTATTGTAGACTCATTTGCTTTCAAGTTTATATGATGATTCACAGGCAGTATTATTCGTACGCTTGGTGTAAATATATGAAAATTTGAAACCCACTGTAACTAAAATATTTGACTATTTTGAAAATTCAAATTAAATCGATCTAACAATTCCCTCCCCTATTCACCACATAGATTTTCGCATCATCAAAGGTGTAACTCCACGTATTTCTCGTCATTCCAGTAAGCTCTAACGGCATTACCCGGGATCCGAAATTTATTGATTAGCCAGACAAACTAAAAGACATTGATGCCGGAGGCATCACATGTTTATAGCAGCATGGCCGGCATTGATGCGCCCGACCCCGGCGGGGTCGAATATTTATTTATCCGGGACAGCAGTGAATTACAATTTACATCAATGTTAATTCCATGCCCTTTTTACTTATTCCTTTTTCCCCTATTCCTTTTCCCATATTCCTTTTCCCATATTCCTTCTTCAATCATATTAATAATATTCCTTACCTTTAAGGTGCGCGAGAAAGACAGGGGTAATAACCAAATCTTTAAAACAACCCATGATGAAAAACATCGACAGAAACAGTTTTGCAACCAGCCTGGAAGACCATGTCGCCGTGGTTACGATCAAAGAAGGTGTATTTGACCTGGTGACCAACATAGACGAAAGCAACATCATGCTGGATTTTATTAAAGAAACTGAAAATTCACCAGAGGTTAAGGCCTTGCTGATCATCAACGATGAAGGATGTTACAGCGAACAGGATTACCACGATTTCATCACAAAGATCCTTGGCCCCCAGGAAGATTGTGATGATAAGAGTCCGCCGAAATTTGCACAAAAAGATGTTCGCTTCCGGGAGATAAACATCCTCAATAAGATCATCAAAGCTCTGTCGGAATACCGGAAACTTTGCTTTTCCGGCATCAGTGGGGATGTCGTAACTCCCTTTATCGGCGCCAGCCTGAGCATGGACATCCGTTATGCCACACAAGGAACGCGTTTTGTGATGGCTCACAATAAATACGGGCTTCATCCTTCAGGTGCACTTCCATTCTTTCTATCTCAGTACATCCACCATTCCCGTGCACTGGAAATACAGTTCAGGGAGGAATTCGATGCGGATGAAGCCCTTAGCCTGGGACTGATAAACAAGATATTTCCTGAAGAAAACTTCAGAAAACGTTGCCTGCATGAGATACAGCATTTTATCATGTGTGAGAACTCTACCATCAACACAACCAAACGCCTGACGAACTACACACGCAAGGCCCTGGCCGAATATTTTCTTTATGAGGCCAGCCTGCTGAATTTGTAAACCGTTATCTTGATTCTCAGAGCCGTTTACTGATTTATGCTTGACTGATAAAGAGGAACTGTATACATTTGCTTCCAACAGGAATCATTATGTACTCGTTGGGAAATATAAAAGCTGTACTTACTCTGCTTCTGGCAGTTTTACTATCCTCACTGACAGCACAGAACCTGCTGCGTAATTGTGACCTGGAACAACTCACCGGCTGTCCAACCGCCCACGGACAGATCGGCAAATGCAAATACTGGAGCAGTCCCGGCAATGGCACAACCGATTACCTGCACGCCTGCAATAACGGCAACTTTAGCGTCCCTGATAATCAGTTTGGCCACCAGGAGGCAAGGTCGGGTGATGCTTATGCCAACCTCATCTCCTATTATCCCCAAAGCGGACAGTACCGT
The DNA here is from genome assembly GCA_030635045.1 of Bacteroidota bacterium. Classification (GTDB taxonomy): domain Bacteria; phylum Bacteroidota; class Bacteroidia; order Bacteroidales; family B18-G4; genus B18-G4. Next base: position 3,905 of record DAOVZP010000032.1, read on the forward strand.
GAATACATACAGGCCAGGCTTGCCTGCCGGCTACAGGCAGGGAAAAGCTACATAGTTTCCTTTTGGGTTTCCTGTGCCGACGACAGTCATTACGGCATCGATGCCATAGGGGCTCACCTCACAGTCGATAAACTCGTACAGCCCGATAATGATGTGATAATACTCAATGAAGATGTACATATCACAAACCCCCTGGGACACCCTCTCGACAATAAGGATGAATGGGCAGAGATCCATGGCACCTATGTTGCACAAGGGGATGAACAATACATAACCATAGGGAATTTTCTGTACAATGGCGACCTGACCATAACAAGTTTCACTTCATGGGATGGAAGCTATGCATCCTATTTTGTTGATGATGTCAGCGTAGTGTCGATAGAGCCAATACTTGACCTGGGGCCTGACACTACAATTTGTGCAAACGACAGCATTACTTTCGACATCAGTGCCATTTGTGATAATGCGACACTGACCTGGGAAGATGGCTCTACCGATAAGGTGCGTACGATTACTGAGCCCGGAACATACAGTCTGCAGGGGCTCATTGGCTGCACTGATTTCTATGATGCCATTACCATCAGCAATTCTCCCGATCCCGGGCACTTCCTCCCCCCGGATACGGTGATATGCCCAAATAAGCTTGTCGATATAATCCCTGAAGGAACCTACCATGCCTATTACTGGCAGGATGGCAGTGATCAGCCTGTGTACACAACAGATATTGCGGGGCAGTTCTGGCTCGAAGTGACAGATGCGTATGGGTGCGTATATTCAGATAGCATAAATATTGACGGACTCACCGAGCCGGTCTTCAGCCTGGGAGCAGACACCTTATTTTGCCTTGGGCAGGAGGTTACCCTTGATCCCGGCATCGACAGCGCTTACCATCATTTTTTGTGGAGTGATTACAGCAAAGGAACACAGCTCAGCGTATCAGACAGTGGCGAATACTGGCTTCATGTGAGCAACCCCTGCGGTGAAATGACAGACACCATCATGATCAGCACATACAACTGTAATGCTGCCATTGCCGCACCCAATGCGTTTACGCCAAACACCGACGGGCTGAATGATGTTTTTATATTAAAAGCTGAGAATATCAGCAACTTCAAAATGTATATCTACGACCGTTGGGGTACACTGATCTACGAAAGCAGTGGCCTGGAAGAAGGATGGAACGGTGATTATAAAGGATCACCGGCGCCGGTGGGCACCTACGCCTGGCTTGCGATATACGATATCGGAATGGGAGATGTGGAAAGAGAAACAAAAAAGATCAGTGGCACGGTCGTGCTATTGCGATAGATATGCGGTCATTCCCTCACCAGGGTTTTTTCAAATACAGTCTTATTATCCCGCTGATCAGTGACTTCAAGCCGGAAATCATTATTTCCTTTCTTCAGGCGCTCATCTATTTGATAAACAAGAAGGTTGTTCTTAGCATCATATTCCATAAGCAGCCAGTCACCATTCAATGTAGCCCTGAAACGCCTGATGCCCGAAAGCTCGTCGGTGATCTTCAGTTTAACGGTCTTCCTGTCGGATTTGATCTGCCCTGAAGCAATGTTCACGGATATGATCTCCGGCGGGATAGTATCGATAAGAACAACAAAATTTCCAAATGAGCGAAGGCTTGCTTTAAGGGCACCATCTTCCCATTCACCGCCATAGGGAATATAAGTGTCATCATCCGTGATCCTTGCCAGGAGTAGCTTATCCGTATCAGACGGGGTGGAGTCCGGCACGATCGTAACATCAAAATATGTATGTACCGATGTACGGTCGTTATGAATCCTATGGATGCGTGAGAAAGTACCTTCAGGCATGGCAGCGGTGTCATATTCAAACCAGAGATCCCTGTACAGCACACTTCCCGGAAGGTTCATTTCAAAGTTTTCCGCAACAAATTCATTTTTCTCAAGAATGCTGAAGAACACTGCACCCTGAGGTGGCGGAGTTCCCGCCGGATCAGTAAAAGGCGTGGTTTGAATGACGATCGGCAGCCTGGAAATATTTCCCTCAAAATCAGTGATCACATATTCCAGGTGGTGAATGGCATCATCATCGAAATACAAGATGCCCATATTCCTCACATCATCATAAATACCCAGTTTATTGTTGGGGTCGATCTCAGTTCGCTGGTACCTGCGCCTGTTTTCAACGTATTCCTCATAATCGATGAAGCTGTTGATATAGCGTGTTTCAACGAAATCGAATTTTTCAAGGTCGTGATGGTATACTTCTTCCCCGTCGGCAAACAGGGTGATGGAGTATACACCATTCTTGTTATTGGCATCATTCTGCTTATCGTAGGTATTGATGGCAAGCGAAAAAGGGCCGGAAATCCTGATCGTATCATGACCTTTCACCCGGTGTTGCTCTCCCCAGCCGTCAACCTGAAATACTTTTGCATCAGCATTCCCATCGACATAAGCCCCCGGGCCGGAGGGAAACACCTTCAGCCAGTGGATCTCCGGGCGGATATAGTCCTTAACCTCAAATCCGAAAAAGAGCGGGTTTACCGGTGTCTGTGTGCTTTCCAGGCGCATTTCGAAATGCAGATGGGGGCCATTGGAACCTCCTGTATTACCGGAATAAGCGATCACTTCGCCTTTCTTCACAGGAAGCGATCCCTCTTCAGGAAAAAGGTTCAATTCAAAGGACTCATGCTTGTAATGCTTCTCTTTAACATAGGTGGCGATCACTTCATTAAAGCGACTGAGGTGGGCATATACCGAAACATAACCATTGGGGTGGGTCACATACAGTGTTTTACCGAAGCCGGTGGCAGAAACCTTGATTCTTGAAATATAGCCATCCGCCACCGCGTAAATATTTTTTCCTGCAACGCCCCCGGTCTTAATGTCCATGCCTGAATGGAAATGCCCGGCACGCAATTCGCCAAATGTTCCCGAAAGCAGTATCCTGAAATCAACCGGCGAGCGGAAATAGTTTTCAGGGTATTCATGCTGCGCTACAAGATGACCTGGAATAAGCATCATGGCTGTCATGATGGTGATAAGGATTGCTTTCATTCGCTTGTAATCGATATTCATAATATGATTAACAAAAGTAGCTTTTCTTTTGTTTTCGGCTCATTGAAATTAATCAGCCGTCCGGCGATATTTTTCTTAGCTTTGACGATTGTCCCGGAACCGGGCATTACAATCCATTGCATGAAAGACCTCAGTGTTGGTAAAGAAAGCAGGCTGATCTTCCAGTTTGCCACCCCCATGTTGCTTGGCAATATGTTCCAGCAGTTGTATAATGTGGTGGACAGCATCATAGTGGGAAAATATATCGGCAAAGAGGCCCTGGCAGCCGTAGGTTCATCATTTCCTATCATCTTCACGCTCATCTCCTTTATCATCGGGATCGCCATCGGGTCGACGGTGATCATCTCGCAATTTTTCGGGGCCAAGGATTTTGAAAAAGTAAAAAGGGCCATAGACACACTATACATTTTTATCTTCTTCGCCTCCCTGTTCGTAAGCTTTCTGGGAATTTACTTCAGCTCAGACATTTTTAAATTGATCGGCCTGCCTGAAGATGTAATTCCGCAGGCCAACAGCTACCTCAAAATATATCTTTCCGGTCTGGTATTGTTTTTTGGCTTTAATGCTACAAGTGCCATTCTCAGGGGGCTGGGGGATTCGAAGACCCCGCTCTATTTCATGATCGTGGCCACAATCATGAACATCGGCCTCGACTTCCTCTTCGTTGTTGGGTTTGGATGGGGTATCGAAGGCGCTGCTTTCGCCACCATTGCAGCGCAGGGAGGAGCTTTCATTACCGCCATCATTTATCTGAACAGGACCCATGAGATCATTAACCTCTCATGGCGGAAGATGGTCTTCGACAGGGAGTTGTTCAGGGCAAATATACGCATCGGGCTCCCCATTGGCTTGCAACAATCATTCGTTGCCCTCAGCATGATGGTTATGTACTGGCTGGTGAACCCTTTTGGGACGAACTCCGTGGCAGCATATTCAGTGGTATTTCGCATAGATTCCTTTGCAGCCATGCCGGCCATGAACTTTGCTGCTGCATTGTCGACTTTCGTGGGACAGAACCTTGGTGCAAACAAGCCGGAACGTGTGCGCAGAGGCCTCATATCCACCGCCGTGATGACTTCAATTTTTGCCTTTACCATATCTGCCATCGCCCTTACCCTGGCAGGGCCCCTGATGCGCCTGTTCACCAACGATGCGGAGGTGATAGCCATCGGAAAGGAGTATTTATATACCGTCAGCCCATTCTATGTGGTCTTTACAGTTATGTTCACCATTGGCGGCGTGATGCGTGGCGCCGGCGACACCATGATCCCCATGCTCATCACCTTTGTCGCATTATGGATCGTCAGGATCCCGCTCTGCTACTACCTCTCCATCGATATGGGAATACTTGGGATATGGTGGGGCATTCCCATGGCCTGGTTTACCGGTGCGCTTTTGTCATACATCTATTATCTCACCGGCAGGTGGAAGACGAAGGCGTTGGTGAAACATGGATAGTGAATGATTAATGATTATATCCTAATGATTATTGGAAATTGTTAATGCAGAAATTCAAATCGCACAACACTCATAACTCATAATTACCAATCTCTACTTATTATTAATCATTAGGATCTCATCATTCAAAAAGGTATAATATGTCACATTTTTGTAAGTTTACTTCCTGATATAAAACCAGCTTATGGCCATATTCATAGACCTTCTCATGCTCATCGGCGGGATCGCTGTTGCCGTGATCGGGGCCAACATCCTTGTTGACGGAGCATCTACCATTGCATATAAACTCAAGGTGTCATCGCTTATCATAGGCATGACCGTGGTGGCTTTCGGCACCTCCATGCCCGAGTTCGCGGTAAATATATTTGCTTCCGCTCATAAGAATACCGGCCTGGCCATCAGCAACATCCTGGGGAGCAATATATTCAACATCCTTATCATCCTGGGCATTGCTGCCATGATCAAAAGACTGCCGGTTCACAAGAACACCATCTCCCGCGACATTCCCATGAACCTCCTGGCGGCCATACTGGTTGGCGTAGCCGCTAACAAAGTGCTTATCGATGGTTTAGGCGAATCTGCCTTATATGCTACCGATGGGATCATATTCCTCTCGCTCTTTGCCATCTTTTTGTATTACACCTTTTATCATCTGAAACCCGATGACAGTGAGGGAGAGGCACACATCAAAAAGATGGCTTCCATGAAAGCCATCATCTTCATCCTGCTTGGCCTCGGCGCTCTTATCGTTGGCGGTGAGCTGATCGTAAATGGCGCCACCGACCTGGCAAAATCGGCCGGTATGGCCGACCATGTGGTTGGCCTGCTCATCGTGGGGCCGGGAACCTCCATCCCCGAGCTTATCACCTCCCTCGTTGCCATACGAAAGGGGAAGATCGACCTGGCAGTGGGTAATGTTGTGGGATCAAACATATTTAACATTTTCTTCATCCTCGGGTTGAGTTCCATCATCTACCCTCTCCCCTTGCACGCCGAACTTAACATCGCCGTGCTGGTAACCGTAGGTGCCAGCCTGTTGCTCTTCATCTTCACATTTATGACCAGGAACAGCAAGCTGACTAAGTCGAAAGGAGGGCTGTTCATTATGCTTTTTCTTGTGTATGTTGCGTGGATGCTTTGGGGAGGGGGGTGAAGAGCGAATAACAAGTACCGAAGAACGAACACCGAGGAACGAACACCGAGGAACGAACACAGAAGAGGGGAGTGAAACATTAAACTTATCCGGAATCTGCATTCACAATCCAGTTTCCTGTCAGAAAAGAGGGACAATTCCACAATTTTAGTATTAATAGTTAAGAGAAATGATATCACAAGCTGTGATAAATGTTATAATCAAAGCTGATAATATGTCCAAACCACCAATTATTAATGAAGAAAGTATACTAGTGTTAAGTCAAGTATATTTTAGCCACACCAAGTCTTGCTCTTTTTGCTTCTGA
>DAOVZP010000224.1 GCA_030635045.1 Bacteroidota bacterium
TGCTGACAAGTATTACACCGACAACCCTGTCCAGGAAGCCGGTGCCTTTTTGCGCAGGTACTTCAAAGATTTTGGTGATACAGAGCCTATGTGGGAAGAAGATAATTACGTACGGCAAAAGGAGGTCCGCATCATCGGTGTTCCAAAAAATACCGGACAGCTTAAATATGCCGGTGAGCTGTTACTTAAGCATCTGAAAGAAAAAGGATCACTCGACAATACAGCCCTCGTACTGCCGGATGAAAGCCTGCTTTTGCCAATGCTGAACAGCGTTCCTGAAGAGGCCGGGAAATTTAATGTTACCATGGGCCTTGCCCTTAAAAACACACCGCTTTTTTCATTGCTCGATGCTGTTTTAAGCATTCATCATAATGCTGAGCGCTTCTCACAGATGAGGGAAGGCCGGCAAAGGGCATATTACAGCAAAGACCTGCTTGATCTTGTTAAGCACCCATGGTTCGGAATGCTTTCATCTGACATCAACGAAAAACCTTCCGGCAGCCTGGAGGATATGATCAGAAAAAGCAACAGGATATTCTTCCCAGCCACGGATATAGTCGAAATATTGAATGCTTATATCCCGGAATCAGCTATCATCAGCTTGTTCCCCTCTGATCCCGGCCCCTTGAGTGTATTGGCTTCACTTTCAGGATTGCTTACAACTTTTCGTCAAAAGTTTATCGACCTTCGCAAGGATGGCAGCCATGACCTGGGAGTAGAGCTGGAATACCTCTTTCGTTTCAGCAATTTGATGCAACGTCTGCAGGAACTTGTTCAAACATACAAAAGCATTGATACCTTAAGAACGCTTCAGATGATCTTTCGCCAGCTGGCCGGACAGGAGCGAATTGCGTTCCGGGGGGAGCCATTGCAAGGACTTCAGATCATGGGAATGCTCGAAACCCGCACACTTGATTTTGACACCGTGATCATGCTCTCCGCAAATGAAGGCATTTTACCGGCAGCCAAAATGCCAAATTCCTTCATTCCTTACGATATGAAGCAAGAATTTGGCTTGCCGACATACAGGCACAACAACACCGTTTTTGCCTATCATTTTTACCGTCTCCTTCAAAGGGCCGGGGATGTTTACCTCTTATACAATACAGAGGGCGGGCCATTGGGCGGCGGAGAAAAAAGCCGGTTCATCACCCAGCTGCAGCATGAAGGCCCTAAGTACAACCCGGGCATCCACATTACGGAGAAGCTGCTCTTGATGCCACCGCAACCGGGAATCAAGGATACGGCCATCGTCATGAATAAATATGAAAGCGTCCTCCGCCTGCTGCAGAAAGAGGCAAAGAAAGGATTTCATCCCAGCTCACTCAATATTTATATCAACTGCCCCCTTCAATTTTATCTTAGCCGGCTTATCAGGGTGGAGGAAAGCGATGATATTGAGGAGACTATCGATGCCAGAACTATGGGGATCGTTATTCATGAAGCACTCAGGGTGATCATAGGCGGCCACCTGCGCAGGCCTCTCGATAAAGGATCTTTTCAGCAATTCAAAAAAATGGCAGAGGCTGAGGTAAAAAGGCAATTTGGCAAATATTATCATGAAGATGATATAAGCTATGGAAAAAATTACCTGATCGTTAATGTTGCCTTGAACATGCTTAAACAATTGTTTGACAGGGAAGCCGCCTGGCTTGATGATGGGAAAGAATTGTTCGTCACAGCACTTGAAGAAGGGCTCAGTACTTCCGTACAGATCAAGGATCAGAACAATATCAGTCAGATCAATTTTAAAGGAACCATCGACAGGATCGACAGTAAAGCCGGAAAGGTCAGGATACTGGATTACAAGACCGGGGGTGTTGTGGCAGCTAAGCTAAAACCCGAAACATGGGAAGTGCTTTTTACGGACCCTGAATACAGCCAGGCATTGCAGTTGATGATGTATGCATGGTTGTTTCACAAGAATCACACTGAGGTTTCAGAGGTGGAAGCGGGAATCATTTCCCTGCGTGCCCCCGGAAGAGGCCCCGTGATGATGCACCCTCCCGACAAGAGGCCTGTCGACACAGAGGTGCTGGAAGAGTTTGAAGATCATCTGATGGGCCTGCTGATGGAGATCGTTAACCCTGATGTACCATTTGCACAAACTGAAGATGAAAGCAGATGCAAGTATTGTAGCTTTAAGACCATTTGTAACAAAACCGTTTCCAATTTTAGCTATTAAGCTTGTAAAACCAATAAATAATTAAATATGAAAAAGATCAGCCTCATAACCTTTTGTTTACTGGCAGCATTCTGCTTCAGGTATGCCGGTGCCCAGGACATAAGCCTTTCCATGGCAGAGAAAGCTGCCGGAGAATGGCTCCGGCTTCATAATGACATTCCTATTAGCAGCTCCCATCAAATCATGGATGATGAAGGTTTGCTTATGGCATATTGTTTTGACCTGAATCCTTCCGGTTATATCATATTAGCTTCAAGCCAGCACCTTCCTCCCGTTCTTGCATATTCATTCACAAACAATTACATAAATACTCCCAACCATGTTAATCCGCTGGAAGATATCATTGTCAGGGATATCGGTTCGAGGCTGGAATGGATGGAAGGATTAGGCTCAGGCTTAAATGGAAAATTCCATCATCAGTGGCAATCACTGTTGGAGGGAGACGGTGCTCCAGCCTTCTTCGAGCAATGGCCACCGGCAGGAAGCACAAGTACAGGTGGATGGCTAGAAACAAACTGGAAACAATCATCGCCCTATAATATATTTTGTCCGATGGACAATGTCACAGGTTCAAGAAGTGTGGCAGGATGTCCGGCCGTTGCTTTGGCCATGATCATTCATTACCAGAAAAACCTGAATGGTACACAGTTCAGCGACGATGACGATTACTACCACAACTATGCCGGCAGGCAATACTGGATTGATGATGACTATCAGTTGATGGACTTCCCCTCCTTCCCGCGATTGAACGAGTATTTTGATTCTATGGCGGTTAAATTCCCTGCCTACATCCCTTTAAATGAAAACGAGGTTGCGGCATTGGTCTTCACCTGCGGAGTGGCAGCAAGACAGGTTTATACATCTGAAGTTTCCGGCACCTTCGGTGTAACCCAGGCCTTTGAAGCCTATGAGCGTTTTGCGTATCAGGATGCTATTCTCATATACGATTCTGATACATCTTTTTATACTCATATGAAAAACAATATGAAGGAAGGGATCCCGGTTCACCTGGCTTTGCTGTCCAGCACCGGCTCGGGAGGCCACAATGTTGTGACAGATGGCTATAACACAGATGATTATTACCATTTAAACTTTGGCTGGGGAGGCAGTTACAATGGATGGTACCTGCTACCCGATGAGATCCCCTATAACCTGACAATTGTTGAGGGAGCCATTATGGATATCGGTGTGACACATGTAGGCCTGAATGAACCAGTGAAAAACGATATCATCGAATTCACAGTTTATCCGAACCCCACACATGGCCCGCTAAACATCCATCTGAATCTTGAAAAAAGTGCCTGTTTAAACATAGAATTAAGTGATATGAATGGCAGTCTTATAAAGAAACTACACTCCGGCCATATCGAAGCAGGGAACTACAACCTACAGCGTGCAGTAAACCTCAAGGGAGGCATTTATTTTCTGACAGTCAGCACAGAAAATAATATTATGGTGAAAAAATTATTAGTTTTAAATTAACTCAACACTCAAAAACTTAAGAATGATGATATCCAAATTATTAATGATTAATAAAGATTGATAGTGATGAAAAGGGAGTATTGATTCAGGAATTAATTCAAAACTCAACACTTAAAACTTAAAACTAACTCAACACTCAACCCTCAACACTCAAAACTTATATGCCATTCTATAAAAGCACCAACACAAATATCTATTACGAGCTTCATGGAAGCGGTCCGGTCCTCCTGATGGTTGCCGGCATGGCCAGTGATTCGAAAAGCTGGCAATTCATTTTGCCTGATATGATCAAGCACTACCGTTTGATCATCTATGATAACAGGGGATGTGGAAGGACCGAAACCGATGGCAAGGGTTTTAACCTGAAAGACCTGGCAAAGGATGCTTTTGGCCTGCTGGACTATCTTGAATATGATAAAGTACATGTGCTTGGTCATTCCATGGGCGGGATGATCGCACAGGAGATGGCATTGATGCATCCGGAGCGGATCGATAAGCTGGTACTGGCCAGCAGCGGCCCGCAACTGTCGCAAAAAGCAAAA
>DAOVZP010000086.1 GCA_030635045.1 Bacteroidota bacterium
CATCCAGCTTGGCAAGGTGATCTCAAACATTCCAAAGAAAGAAGCTGCAAAGATCACAAATATGAGAAAGAACAATACGTTAGGCAACCAGTGTGTCGACAGCCAGTTGGCAAAGTTAACACCAAGCGTAAGGGCGATAACTGTTCCAATAACGGTGTAGATAAAAACAATTGATACACCGAAAATAATAGCCTGGAACTTCCCTTTAGACTTGCTTTCCCCCTCATGCATAAAAAAGCTCACCGTCATGGGTATCATTGGAAATACGCATGGTGTCAAAATGGCAATAAGCCCGGCAATGAATGCCAGGATGAACAGGTCCCAGATAGAAGCATACTCCAACTCCTCGATCTTCATTTCTTCCAGGACAGCTTTATCCTTGATGATGGCTGTAGTGGGTTTATACTCACCATCTGCCAGGGCAGCTTCATTAGCTTGTCTCTGAACCTCAGCACCATTGAACGGGAAATCAAACTCCTCATCCACCGGAGCAAGGCATTGCTTATCATCACAACTCATAAAATTAATAGCTCCCGTCACCTTGACCGGGCCATCAGTAAGCAGTTTGATCTTTTGCTGAAAAACAGCTTCATCGGAAAAATATTTGAGCACCATGTCAAAGTTGGGATCAAACTCTTCAATGTACTCTGACTCGGTTACTTCCCCAACAAGCTCATAGAGATTTGTATCTCCTTCAAAATAGAAAGTTGTTGCCGGCGGGGCCATGGGAATATCCTGAGAATAAAGGTGCCAGTGCGTTTCAATGTCTGCCCTGAAAGTCAGCAGAGCTTCATTATCGCCTGTTTTCTCGCTTGAAAAACTCCATTTTACAGGTTCCAGTATTTGCGACCATGCCATGGAGCTTATCAGCACTGCAAATAAAAGGGTAAGGAAGATCCTCATGCCGGGAAGTAAGCGGGTAGCTTTCATAAGTGCATTATTTTTGAGAGGTCAAAAATACAAGAAATATAGATACCTATATGCATTGATGATATTAAATTGGGGGAATGGCTCATAAAAAATGTTAAGCCGGAGGGAGGGATGAGTGCCGGGTAACTAAAATTCTGATTTCTGATTTCTGCTATCTGATTTCTGATTTCAACAGGCTTCTATGCGGTAAACCTTCTCAGTATTCGAGTTAACCTTAAACCGCTCATCAATCCTCGCCCCTGCTATCCAGACAATATCACCGCCGGAGCAGAGGATCCAGGTGTTTTCTTTTTGTATCAGGGAGAATTTGTTATCGATGAAAAAGTCGCTGAGTTTTTTATGGTTCTTCATTCCCAGGGGGATAAAGGTATCGCCTTTCTGCCATCGACGCAGCCGCAATGGAAAAGTGAGCTTTTCAAGATCCAGCGAGGCAATATGATTTTCTTTTGGAATGATATAATCATCAGCATTGTGTTCTTCAATCGCCCAATTAACAGGAACCTTCAAGGATGTTGTTGTCCTGTGAATCTCATATTCTTCGTCGCCGGGAAAAGCTTTTTTGATCGGTGTGATCAGTATGTTTTTCCTGTCAATGATCAACTGATGGGTAGGGCTCAGAAATTTTTTTCCGGAAATACCATCCAGGGACTGAATAATATTGCCGACATCGTCTTTTTTAAATCCATACTCCATAATGAATTCATACAAGAAGACTTGCAATGGCTCCAGTGCCTTTAATTTCTGAATATCAATAGCGGTCACCTCCCCTTCCTTATGGCGAACATCTGATTTTACTTTGGAGATATACTGCTTGAAAACCACTTCGGTTTCAGCCAGGCGTTTGATGTTAGCGGTCATTTCCTCACGAAAAGCAGGGTTCATCTCCAGAAAAGCCGGCATCAGCTCATGCCTGATCCTGTTGCGGGTGTATTTCAGGCTACGGTTTGATTCATCTTCTCTGTACGCAAGCATATTTTCCGTAACAAATGCTTCAATATCCTGCTTTTGGGCAAACATCATTGGCCTGATGACCTTTCCCTGTTTGATCCTTATACCATGCAAGCCGGCAATACCGGTTCCCCGCATCAGGTTGATAAAGAATGTTTCGATCTGATCGTCGAGGTGATGTGCTGTTGCGATATAATTGAACCCCTGCTCCTCTGCCACTTCATGAAAATATTCATATCTGAGGTCGCGTGCCACCATCTGGATCGATTCACCCCTATCTTTTGCAATCTCCGCAGTATTAAAAGATCTCGAAAAAAAGTCGACTTTATACCTGCCGGCCATGGTTTCCGTTAGTTGTTCATCCAGATCTGCTTCCCTGCCACGTAGTTTAAAATTGCAATGGATGATAGCAAAATTATAGCCGGCACGGCTGAAAAGTTCAGCCATTGCCATGGAATCCATCCCCCCGCTCACTGTCAGCAGCACACGGTCGCTTTTGTTGAACAGATGGTTGCTCTCAATAAATGATTTGAATTTCCCGATCACAAAGCAAAGTTAATGGATATGATCCATTTGCACAATGAAAAGCCTTATAATCAAATAAAAGACAGGTGGTTTATGATCAATCGACTATAAAAGATTTTTCTTCCAACAGTTCCTGTAAAGAGTTCATTCCAACCTTTTTCTTTGCCCGTTCCACCTGGAATTCCAGCTCTGCATCATAGGTATTTGAACATTCACAAGCGCGTATAACTCCTGTAGCTACAGGATATTCAGGCAATGTCATCCTAACCAGCATATAATGGGTTGTATCATCCGGATTATGTACGTCGTGCACCAGGATATCCTTTTCAGTGATACCATTTTTGCCTATTGTTACCACTTCCAGCCGGGAGCCTTTCAGGACAAGCCCCTTATTTTTTTCCTTTCCAAAAACCATAGGTTTTCCGTGTTCAAGATGTATCTGGTGGTCATCACGTACATCTTTTCCGGTGATCTCGGAATGGATACGGTTGTTGAAGATCACACAGTTCTGGAGTACCTCGACAACTGATGTACCCCGATGCTTGGTCGCCTCCAGGAACACTTCTTTCATCCTTTTAGGTTCAGTATCCACCACCCTGGCAAAGAAAGACCCCTGTGCGCCCATGGTGAGTTCACCCGGTTTAAAAGGGTTCTCAATGGTACCATCCGGAGAGGATTTAGTAATACTTCCTCTGGGAGTAGTTGGGGAATACTGTCCTTTGGTCAGGCCATAGATCTTATTGTTGAAAAGGATAACGTTCATATCGATATTGCGCCTGATAAGATGGATAAAGTGGTTCCCGCCAATGGCCATACTGTCGCCATCTCCGGTGATATGCCATACATCAAGCTTTGGATTGGCTACCTTAATGCCGGAAGCAATGGCTGCACCTCTTCCGTGCAGGCCATGAAATCCGTATGTATTCATATAATAGGGAAATCGTGAAGAACATCCGATCCCTGATACGAAGACAACATCTTCTTTTCTTACGTTGCTTTCAACAAGAGTACTCTGTATGGCTGAAAGGATGGCAAAATCGCCACATCCTGCACACCATTTTACAACCTGATCGCTTTTAAAATCAGCTTTTGTATTCTGCAGTTGATCTACTTTAATAACTTCAGTCATGATTTAACCCTCCAGAATTTTGTTGAACTTCTCTTTCAGTTCAGAGATCATAAATGGCAGACCTTGTATCTTATTATGTTGCAGGTAATTGAACTCAGGATGAGTCATCCGCAAATAGTTGGCAAACTGCCCCATATTCAACTCGCAAATGATAATGTTTTTAAACTTGCTGAATACTTCAGCAGTGTTCTTAGGCAGTGGTTTGATATAGTTGAATTGTGCAAGGCTCACCTTCTTGTCCTCTTCCTGCAAATCCCTCACAGCAGATACCAGGGCCCCGTAACTACCACCCCATCCAACCACAAGCAATTCGCCGCTATCTTCACCGGTAACTTTCAATTCAGGTATATAATCAACAACCTTTTGTACTTTCTCCTCCCTAAGGTGTACCATCCTTTCATGGTTATAAGGGTTATGGGAAACGTCACCGGTAATATCTTCTTTTTCCAGGCCGCCGATCCGATGACGCATGCCTGCCTGTCCGGGCAATGCCCATCGCCTGGCCAGATTTTCAGGATTACGTTTATAAGGCTGATAATCCGAATTATCCTCAACAAAAGGAGGATGAATCTCAGGCATTTCTTTTATCACAGGTAGGTTCCACAATTCTGAACCATTTGCCAGGTAGCCATCAGTGAGCAGTATTACCGGGGTCATATGCTCCAGTGCTATCTTGCCGGCCATGAAGGCATATTGGAAGCAGTTGGCAGGCGTACTTGCTGCAATCACAACACAGGGACTTTCCCCGTTCCTACCAAAGAGGGCCTGCATGAGGTCGGATTGTTCCGGCTTGGTAGGCAATCCGGTAGCCGGTCCGCCACGCTGTACGTCAACAATGACCAGTGGTAATTCAGTGATCACAGCCAGCCCTACAGCCTCACTTTTTAATGCCAGCCCGGGGCCGGAGGTTGTTGTTACCGCGAAGTCACCTGCAAAGCTTGCCCCAATAGCAGCGTTAATACCTGCTAGTTCATCTTCAGCCTGGAATGTTTTCACCCCAAAGTGTTTCATTTTCGCCAGCTCCTGCAGTATCTCGGTAGCAGGGGTAATCGGGTACGATCCGAGGAAAAGCTCCATCCCAGCACGTTCAGCAGCAGCCATAAGTCCCCAGGCCGTGGCTATATTACCTGTTATATTTCTGAACCTGCCCTTGCGGTTCTTGATAGGGTTGATCTGGTATGTAGTGCGAAGGGCTTCAACAGTCTCCGCATAATTATAACCGGCTCGCAGCACACGCTTATTGGCCTCGGCAAGTAAAGGTTTCTTATCGCCAAACTTATTCTCAATAAACTCTTCACCGAATTTCAGATCCTTATTGAACAGCCAGTAAAGGATACCAAGAGCAAACTGGTTCTTGGTCCTATCAGCTGACTTTGCATCAATCCCCAGGTCTGCCACAGTGGCCCTGCTCAATTGGCTTATCGGCGCTTTCACCACATTATGGCCATCAAGGGTACCATCTCCCAGGGGATCTTCAATATAACCCGCCTTCTTATAATATTTATTGTCAAAATTATCTATATCAATGATGATAGTGGCACCTGGCTTCACCCACTTCATGTTGGCCTTGAGGGCTGCCGGGTTAAGGGCAATCAACAC
The DNA here is from genome assembly GCA_030635045.1 of Bacteroidota bacterium. Taxonomy (GTDB): domain Bacteria; phylum Bacteroidota; class Bacteroidia; order Bacteroidales; family B18-G4; genus B18-G4. The sequence continues at coordinate 5,132 of DAOVZP010000086.1, forward strand.
ATCTGCCAGGTCGCCCGGAGTGTCAACTTCCTTGTGACCGATGTGCAGTTGAAAACCTGATACACCGGCAACAGTTCCTTGTGGGGCCCTTATCTCTGACGGGTAATCCGGGAAAGTGGCCAGATCGTTGCCTGCGAAGGCAGACGTATCCGAAAACTGACTGCCACTGAGTTGCATCCCATCACCGGAATCACCGGCGAATTTGACGACAACCGCATCTACTTCAATGACTTTACTTGCTTTTTTCGACATTATGCCTGATTGTTTAACTATGCCGCAAAGTTATACGTTTTATATATTACTCATCAGCAATTATTAACAAATTTTTAACATGAGTTGAATTTACTATTTCGAATTGAGAATCAATCATTTAGATACAGGCAAATTTATTTAGAACAGGAATAAATTAATCACACTTTAATAAAAAATACACAGTCATAAAAAATATGTGCTTTATATTTGCACCGAAATATTTTTATCATTTAAATAATACAATTATGGCTTACAAAATCACAGACGACTGTACTGCATGCGGAACCTGTATAGACGAATGTCCTGTCGAAGCAATTTCAGAAGGTGATATTTATGTAATTGACCCTGACGTATGCACTGACTGCGGATCATGCGCAGATGTTTGCCCGGTGGAAGCGATTGAACCGGAATAACAGCGATCTGTAAACAAAAATCAATCATAAAAAGTCCCGCTCGCGGGACTTTTTTTTATCCTAAAATGAATCCTGAAAGCGGATGCCTGAATAATATATTATTTTGAATCATTCTTAATTATTCATACCTTTGCAAGTTCTTAGATGCAAGCATCATGGACACACAATCCTTCATTAACAGTTCTGACCCGGACACCATCGACAAGCTTTATCAGGATTTTCTTAATGATCCGGAATCAGTAACTGCAGACTGGCGACATTTTTTTGAGGGTTTTGAGTTTGCCCGCGAGGATTATAAACCCCGCCCAATCACCGAGGATGAGTACCCTTCAGAGTTTAAAGTGCTTAACCTCATCAATGCTTACCGGCAGCGCGGACACCTGTTTACACAAACTAACCCTGTAAGAACCCGGCGCAAATACACTCCTACGCTTGATCATAAAAATTTTGGATTCACCGACGGTGACCTGAAAACCGTATACCAGGCAGGAAATGAAATTGGTATCGGCCCGGCAAGCCTGGAGCAGATCATCAGGCACCTGGAAGAGACCTATTGCGGCTCCATCGGAGTTGAATACATGTACATCAGGCACCCTGAAGTATTGGGCTGGCTGAAAAAGCGCATGGAAGATACTTTCAACACACCCTCTTTCAGTCGTGAAGAAAAGCATGAATTCCTGGAACTGACCAGCAAGGCAGTCTTATTTGAAAAATTCATACACAAAAAATTTCCCGGACAAAAGCGCTTCTCCCTTGAAGGTGCAGAATCCCTGATCCCTGCACTGGATGCTATCACGATGTCAGGGGCAGCCCAGGGGCTGAAAGAATTTATTATAGGTATGTCTCACAGGGGCAGGCTGAACGTGCTTGCCAATTTCATGGAAAAACCATACCAGAACCTGTTTCATGAATTCGAAGGTTCTGAATATGAAGATGAATACCTGCTGGGTGACGTAAAATACCACCTCGGGTATACGACTACCAGAAAAGCAGGGGATAAAGAAGTCAAGCTCACTCTATCGCCAAACCCTTCACACCTGGAAGCCGTCGACCCGGTGGTACAGGGTATAGCAAGAGCCAGGATCGACAGGGATTACAAGGGAGATTACAAGCGGCTGGCCCCTATCCTCATTCATGGTGATGCTTCCATCGCCGGGCAGGGTGTTGTATATGAACTACTGCAGATGTCGGAACTTACCGGTTACCGTACCGGAGGCACCATTCACGTTGTTATCAACAACCAGATAGGGTTTAC
>DAOVZP010000322.1 GCA_030635045.1 Bacteroidota bacterium
AAAATTTCGGGCTGCAAAATTAAGGATAGTTCTCGGTTTATACAAATATATTCTGTAAAAGAGGGTTGAGGGTTGAGGGTTGAGGGTTGAGTTAGTGAAAAGTGATAAGTTACTACAATGAAAAGTTGTCTTATTTTCATGTGTGGATATCTTTACTAAACCGCTATTAATAATGCGAATCAAGAGTTGAATCTCTTTCTGGGTCGCCGAAATGTGTACCTAAAATCCCAAACTAAAAATTTCAAAATTCAAAAAAACTCCAAACTCCAAACTCCAAACTTCAAACTCTAAACTAACTCAACCCTCAACCCTCTTTTATAATATATTTGTATAAACCGAGAACTATCCTTAATTTTGCAGCCCGAAATTTTGAAGTAAATTGATCATGGAGGCGTTGCAGGAATTTGTTATTCCTTTTCTGGGATTGAAAGAAGGGGTTCATGATTATGCATTTGATATTGATGCAGAGTTCTTTGAAAGCTTTGAATATTCAGAAATAGAACAGGGAAAGGTACATGTTGACCTTAGCCTCGATCGACAGGAAAGGATGCTGATATTTAATTTCACTTTCAATGGATCAGTACAGCTGCCATGTGATCGCTGTCTGACCTTAATGGACCTTCCGGTTGATGGAGAGAATCGGCTGATAGTTAAATTCGGACCGGAATGGGAGGAAGAATCCGATGAGATCCTGATCATACCGGAAAAAGAATCCCGGATCGATATCAGCAGTTTTATTTATGAATATATCATGCTGCTGCTTCCCTATAAAAGGGTGCATCCTGAGGGCGAAGCCCTTTGTGATCCGGAAATGCTTGAGCGACTGGGCCGGCATTCAGCCAGGGAAACAGATCCACGCTGGGAAGCATTGAAAGACTTAAAAAATAGAATTGAATAAACATAAAATTTGAATAGAAATGGCACACCCAAAACGAAAGATCAGTAAAACACGGAGAGATAAAAGGAGGACCCATTACAAGGCTTCCCTGCCAACACTGGCTACCTGTCCTACAACAGGAACCGTACATATTTATCATAGGGCCTATTATGTCGACGGAGACCTTTATTATAAGGGCAAACTCGTAATGGCCAAAGGTGAGTAATCTGAACTTTTCTTTAGTTACAGCGTTTAGCTGTATAACGAATTCTTGCTGAAATGAATATCGGATTGGATATTATGGGTGGAGACCATGCCCCTGATGCTACCATTAAAGGTGCGATCATGGCATTGGAATCCATTGATGAAGCTGACAGGATATTTCTTTTTGGTGATGAAACCATAATCACCGGCAAGCTGAAGGAAAACAATATTGATCCTGCAGGGTTTGAAATTGTTCACGCACCGGATATGATCGGCATGAGTGAACAGCCCATCAAAGCCTTTAAACTTAAACCCCAGTCCAGCATATCAAAGGGATTTCAATATCTGAAAGCAGGAAAGATCGATGGCTTTGCCAGTGCCGGTAACAGTGGTGCCATGGTGGTCGGATCCATGTACAGCGTGGAAATGATCCAGGGCATTCTCAGGCCCTGCACGACCGTTGTGGTGCCCCAGGAAAATGGCGGGAGCACATTCTTGCTTGATATTGGCACTAATCCCGACCCTAAACCTGAGGTGATGTACCAGTTTGGGATACTCGGATCATTTTTTGCCAGGTATGTTTACAATGTCGACAACCCCAGGGTAGGATTGCTCAACATCGGGCATGAAGAAGAAAAAGGCAACATCCTTACCCAGGCCACTTACAAACTGATGAAAGGGTCAACCCACTTTAATTTTATTGGTAATGTCGAGGGCAGGGATATAATGCATGATACGGCAGATGTAATAGTCTGTGACGGCTTCACCGGCAATGTTATTCTCAAGCAACTTGAGTCGATGTACCACCTTCTGAAAAAGAGAAACCTGTACGATGAATTCGTTGAGAGGATGAATTATGAAAACTTTGGCGGTACACCGATACTTGGTATCAAATCAACAGTTGTGGTGGGCCACGGCATCTCCAACGATAATGCGATAAAGAACATGATCCTGCTCACAAAAAATGTGCATGAAGCAAACCTTTCCCTGAAAATCCAGGACGAGCTTCAAAAACATTCTTAAATTTACCCCCCAAAATGAACTCCGTATGAGTAAAATAAGAGCTGCAATCACCGGGGTGCACGGTTGGGTCCCCGATTATATACTTACCAATGCCGAACTCGAGAAAATGGTTGATACCACCGATGAATGGATCACCTCACGTTCCGGTATCAAAGAAAGAAGAATACTTAAAGGTGAAGGCCAGGGTGCATCAGTTATCGGTGCCGGAGTGGTAAAAGGCTTGCTTGAAAAAACAGGCACCAGGCCGGAAGATATCGATTTGCTTATTATTTCAACTGTAACCCCTGATTACGCATTTCCGTCAACAGCTAATATTGTTTGCGAAAAAGCAGGCCTTAAAAATGCCTGGAGTTTTGACCTTAATGCAGCCTGCTCAGGATTTTTGTTTGCGCTCACCACCGGTACCCAATTCATCGAAACAGGTACGCATAAAAAAGTACTTATTGTTGGCGCAGAAAAAATGTCGATGATGACCGATTATACCGACAGGACAACATGCGTGCTTTTTGGTGATGGCGGGGGAGGCGTTCTGCTAGAACCTACTACTGAAGATGTCGGTATTATTGATTCAAAGCATTATTCCGATGGTACCGGACGCCAGTATCTCTACCAGAAAGGTGGCGGGTCTGTCAAACCGGCATCATATGAAACAGTTGCAAATAAAGAACACTTTGTTTACCAGGAAGGACAATCAGTATTTAAATTTGCCGTAAAGGGCATGGCTGATGTTTCTGTAGAGATGATGGACCGTAATAACCTCACTTCTGATGATGTTACATGGCTGGTTCCACACCAGGCCAACCTGCGTATTATTGAAGCTACTGCCAGAAGGATGGGCATTGACCCGGCTAAGGTCCTGATCAACATTCAGAAGTATGGCAATACCACCACAGGAACCATTCCCCTTTGCCTCTGGGAGTGGGAAGACAAGCTAAAAAAAGGGGATAATGTGATCC
>DAOVZP010000374.1 GCA_030635045.1 Bacteroidota bacterium
CAGCGATTCACCGGAGATTGCCTTTGCCCAGGAGTTTATCAAAGTTGCCGGGAAATTTGTCTATTTCAGCGTCGATGCTGAGTTTGCGGAAAGTCTCAAATCAGTTAGGGTACAGAACAGCGTTAATTCGATCAATTGCTTGGATGAGGAGCTGAAAGATATGCTGAAGGGGAAAGGGATCAGGATTACAAGCGATACAGAAAGTTTTGACAGTATGAAAACCGGGCTCACGCGCTGCGAATACCTCATTGCAAGGCTTGGCAGTGTAATGGTGTCTTCTGCGCATACTTCAGGCCGGCGAATGAACGTATTCCCGGAGATACATCTTGTTTATGCCAGGGCTTCACAGCTTGTCCCTGACCTGAAAGATGCTCTGAAAGGGATGAAAGAGAAATACGGGCAGGACCTGCCTTCCATGATCTCATTGATCACAGGCCCCAGCCGGACTGCAGATATTGAAAAAACCCTGGTGATGGGAGCACATGGCCCCAGGGAATTATATGTCTTTCTGGTGGATGACCAGGTGTAAATCAAAAGCAGAAGTTTGAAAAATCTCATTATCAGAACGATCACAGGCGGTATCTTTGTGGCTGCTATCATGGCAAGTGCTATCTGGTCACCCCTGGTTTTTGCCGGGCTTTTCCTTTTAGTGACAGCATACGGGCTGTGGGAGTTTCAACGGCTTGTAAATAATGATATTGGCTTTGTCAGCACACTGCCGGTCCTGATATCAGGAATACTCATTTATATTATTATCACGCTCCATGCCCTATCCTATATAGACGTTGATTACCTGTGGTTGATCCTGGCTGTGGCGGTTGTTCATTCGTCCGTTATAGTTTTTGCAGGCAGGCGTGAAGCCCTGACACGCATGGCCTCTGATATCAGCAGCATCGCCTATGTAGTGATACCCCTGGCAATACTGAACCTTTTTCTTAATCCACAGGCCATACCGGGATACCACACACCATGGTTTTTACTTGGAATGTTTATCATTCTGTGGACCCATGATACCTTTGCCTATCTGACCGGAAGTATGTTCGGCCGTCATCCCTTAAATAAGGAAATTTCACCCAAAAAAACCTGGGAAGGCAGTATTGGCGGCTTTGGATTTGCGATCATTGCCGCTTATATCATTTCTGTTTTCTCTCCGGAACTGGAAACATGGCATTGGATCATAATAGCATTGATAGTAACTGTTTTTGGTACCATCGGCGACCTGGCTGAATCACTTCTTAAGCGTCGTGCAGGAGTGAAAGATTCAGGAAACCTTCTGCCGGGACATGGGGGCATACTTGATCGTTTCGACAGTGTCCTTTTTGTTTCGCCCCTGGTATATATTTTTATACTTTTGTGTAGCTCATGAAAATCCATTCTGCAGGCATAATTCCTATTCTGATCCTACTGGCGGGCGTGTTGATTATCTTATTCCTGCTAAACTGGGTTTTTCCTGAACAAACTGCTATACATTATATCCTTTATGCAACTGGCCTGATCTTCATTTTCCTTGTAGTAAGGTTTTTCCGGTTCCCTGATCGTAAATTGATACGGGATAGTGATGCTGTGTACAGCGGGGCTGATGGAAAGGTGGTAGCCATTGAAAAAGTACATGTAGATGAGTATTTCAATGATGAACGCATACAAATATCTGTCTTTATGTCGATATTCAATGTGCACATAAATTGGAGCCCGTTTGGCGGGAAGCTTGTATATCGTAAGCATCATCATGGAAAACACCTGGTAGCCTTTAACCCGAAATCATCCCTTATCAATGAGCATACAAGCCTGGTCATTCAGGATGAGAAAGGCAGGGAGGTTATGATGCGACAGATCGCCGGTGCCGTTGCCAGGCGTATTATCTGTAAACCGACAGAGGGGCAGGGTACAGAACAGGGTGAAATGATAGGTATGATCAAGTTCGGGTCGAGGATCGATCTTTTATTGCCGGCGGATGCGGAGGTAAAAGTGAAGATAGGCGACAAGGCAAAAGGCGCTCAAACCCTTATGGCCATCCTGAAGTAGTTCAGTTTAGAAAATTTCCATCAATTCCTTCAAACATCTGATTTCAAAAGTCACCTTTTCCTTATGCCTTTTGCCCTCTGCATTAAAGTAAACCTGGTCCATACCTACATTGAGTGCGCCGTTAACATCCACAGCAAGGTCGTCGCCAATATAGATGCTGTCCTCAGCGGTGCAGTTTGCTTTTTCCATTGCAAAATTAAAAATGCCCGGCTCCGGCTTTTTAATGCCGGCCTCTTCAGAAGTTGTAACTGTTTTGAAGTACAGGTACAGCTTGGCAATACGGAATTTTTGCTCCTGAACTTCCTGGAAACCGTTTGTGATCAAGTGGAGAGGGTATTTTTGCGAAAGGTATTCAAGGGATTCGATAGCTCCCGGAAAGAGAAATGCCTTTTCGGGGTTTACCGTCACATAATCTTCTGACATCCCGACGGCGATAAGCGTATCGCTGATCCCGAAATCAGCAAGTGTCATTTCAAAGCGCTTGATGTTGAGCACTTCTTTCAGTATCTCGCCTTTCCTGTACCAACTCCACAGAAGGTCGTTGTGCCTTTCATAATGCTCACGGAATACCACGAGCGATGGCACCCCAAGCTTCTCCAGCCCGTATTTGATGAACATCCTGCTGAAGGAATCATCTGCACTGGCATCAAAGTCCCAGATTGTGCGGTCGAGATCGAA
>DAOVZP010000009.1 GCA_030635045.1 Bacteroidota bacterium
AGAATTCCTCCTGTGTTTGTTCGGCTGAGTAGGTATCGGTTGTCGGTGTTCTGTCAATAATATCTTTGGGGACACCAAGGTATTCTGCTAACTGGTAAACCTGTGTTTTATAAAGATTACCAATTGGCATCACGTCTGCTCCTCCGTCACCATATTTTACAAAAAAGCCCTGCTCCTGTTCATGTTTATTAGGAGTGCCAATAACTGCATAATGGAGCTTCTCAGCGTGATAGTATAGCATAGACATCCTTGTGCGTTGTTTGAAATTCGAAGCTGCTACTATCTGGAGATACTCATTCCTGGGCAGTATTTTTTCTTTCTCTGTTCCATCCGGGTCCACTATTGTCAGGGTGAAAATAGGTGGGAGGTTAGAAAAAAGTCCTCCCTGTTTAATGCCTATCTTCATCTTATAGGTTGCAGGATTATACTCCGGAAAGACCTTTGAGACAGCCTCATCACGTCTCTCGTAGCACCGGAAGCTTGAAAGAGTATCAGTTATCTCTTCTTTTATTACTTCTACTCCGTAAATCTGAGCAAGGTTGCGTGCCAGTTCTTCGCTGTCGGGACTGGAGTCTTTTTCAGGCAGCATGATAGCAAGAATCTTTTCAGGGCCAAAGGCTTTAACGGCAAGAGCAAGGCATACCGAAGAATCAATACCCCCGCTAGCCCCTATTACACCGCCATTGCGTTTCAGCTTATGCAAAACATCCTCCTGCATCTTATTTACTATATTGCCAACTGCAGTTTCAACATCTTCAAGTAGTATAATATCTTTTGAAAAAGGCTTTTTAGGTGACATATTTTCAGGTTTTTGTTTATTAAAAGTCTTCAATTATTTTTAGATTTTTTAATTCTGGCGTATGAAATTCATCATTTTTGTTTTCAATAAACTGTCGATGAAGCAGGTGTGTTGATATTACAGCAGCAAGCACCATATTTTCCATTTCCGAAGCTGTTCCTGTTTTTTCGATTTTATTAAATAAAGGCTTCAGGGTTTCCATATTAAAGATACCTACCTTTTTTGTGTATTCATCCGATATCATTTCTTTTACGTACTCCGGTGCACCGTCCGACATAAACACACTGCTGATAGGCGCACGATAGGGTTGTTTTGGCCGTTTAATTATACTTTCAGGAATTCTGTTTTCCATAAGCTTTTTAAGGAGGAATTTCTCATTAAGGCCCTTTAGCTTATAATCTGCCGGCAGACCGGCACAGAATTCAATTACCCTGTGATCCAGGAAAGGGTACCTTCCCTCAACAGAGTTTGCCATTGCCATTCTGTCTCCCTGGGAAGACAAAAGATAACCCGACATAAATATTTTGGTTTCAAGCCATTGTGATTTGGCCAGGGTATCCCAGGTGTCAAATCCTTCGGGTAATTGGCCTGAAACCAGACTCAGCGGTGAATAATCCTTAAGGCCTTCCTTCAGTTCTGATGATAAGTGTTTTTTAATATGGTTTGAGTTATTCCATCTTAACAGATGAGAATAGAATGGATTGTCAGTATCATCAAGTTTATACCCGAAAAACATCTTAAGAATGTTAGGGGTGGCATTTCGAAGATGAGGAATATCAGGATATAATTTCTTAAGTAAAAGAGGTCTTAAAGATGATCCGGGCTGTGAAGCCCAGAATCTACGTATCTTTGCCTCCCTGAAGATATTATATCCTGCCAGCATTTCATCAGCACCCTCACCTGTTATTACCACCTTTATGTTGTTATCCCTGACCAGCTTTGAAAGGATCATCATGGGAGTAGGGGCTGTTCTGGTCATGGGAGTTTCTGAATGCCATACAACGTTTGGAAAGTATCTGGCGATATCCTGTGAAGAGCAATTGATCGATTTGTGATCTGTATTTAAATACTTCACGGCTTCTTTCTGGTAGCTGCTTTCATCAAAAACCTTATCCTCAAATCCTATAGAAAAAGTATTCAGTATACCGGGTTCAATGTCTTTAATATACCTTACTGTAGCACATGAGTCAAGGCCTCCACTCAGATAAGCCGCAACCTCAACATCTGCTCTTAACCTGAGACGCACAGCACTGCTTAAGAGTTCATTAAATTGTTCTAATGCATCATTGAACGAAAGGTTCTCATACCTGTTGTCAAAATCTAATTCCCAGTACTTTTCAATTTTCAGCCCATCCTTGTTAAATACCAGGTAATGACCGGGTGAAAGTTCAAAGATATCCTTAAAGGCAGTATTTGGCGTTATTGCTGACCAAAAGGTATAAATCTGAGCCAGGCTTTCGGATTGAAGTTCACGGTTTACTGATTTTTGCTGAAAGAGAGATTTTATTTCCGATGCAAAAGAGAATACACCATTGGTAATATTGTAAAACAGGGGCCGAATACCTACCCTGTCACGGGCAATAAATAATTCTTCACTCTGTTTATCCCATATGGCAAATGCAAATTGCCCGTTTAGTTTACCCAGGCATTCCTTACCGTACCTTGAATATAGCTGAACCAGAACCTCTGTGTCGGATTGGGTTCTTAGTTTGCAGCCATCTTTCTCCAGTTCCTGACGTAGTTCTTTAAAATTAAATATTTCTCCGTTAAAGACAATCCAGTACCTGTCAGTCAGGTCAGAAAGAGGCTGTTGTCCGCTTACTAGATCTATGATGCTTAATCTGACATTTCCCATGGTAGCATTCTGGGAATGATAGATACCACATTCATCCGGTCCTCGGTAAGATATAGATTGCAGCATTGATTTAACAATATCAATGCCGGGCTTATTATTATGGAAATCTACTATGCCTGCTATTCCGCACATGCTTAATTCAATAATTTCTTCATAACGAAATCTGATATAGCATTTATTGATTCAAAGTTTTCCTCTAAAAGGTCAGCATCACTCGTACTAATGCCAAACTCCTCCTCTAGATAAGTGATTAAAGTCATAAAGCCCATTGAATCAATAAAGCCCTCTTGAAATACAAGGGAATCATCTTTGACCTTATCTTTTTCAGCATATACTGCCTGATGAATATACACCTTCACTTTATCCTTTATTTCTGTAAGATCACTTTTCATATAACTTTCTTTATAATTTTTAATATTACTGGTTTTTATAAACATATAAATATATCAAATCGTTTATTTAGCTGGTTATACTTTGAAGTATGGGTCTACAGCCTAACTCGGACACTAAATTACAAAATTTAAGTTTTATTCAAAAATTATATCACTAAAGTGACCGAAGTGTATGATGTAGAAGATCGAACGATTGCGCGATCCTTTGACAAGCTCAGGGCAGCTTATTCAAATTCAGGAAGTCTCTTAATAATACTGCATTAACTGACAAACCACATTTCTATCTCACCTTTACCTTTTACTTCTATCTTGCCTCGACTTTCAAAGTTAAATCGTGGGTCGTTATTTAAGAGCTCGTACGTAGTCTGACTAATATTTACTTTTCCAGCTTTGCTATTGCTTTCCATTCTGGAAGCTGTATTTACGGTGTCACCCCAAACATCATATTGAAACTTTTTTACTCCCACTATGCCAGCCACTACTGGCCCTGTATGGATACCACAACGCATTTCAAAAGCCGGTTGGCCCAGTGTGTCTTTTTTTGCTTTTCGTTTTATAATAAATTCCTGCATTTCCAGTGCTGCCAAAACGGTATTTCTTATTGAATCAGCTGAAGGGACTGGCAATCCCCCGGCAGCCATGTAGGCATCACCTATAGTCTTGATCTTCTCTATGCCATACTTGCCAATGATGCCATCAAAGGCCTCGAAACAAGTATTGATCTCTGTGACCAACTCCTGTGCACTAAGCCTGGCAGACGCTTGTGTAAAGTCCTTGAAATCTGTAAACAGAATGGAGACCATATCAAAATCACGAGCAGCGGCTTTGCCCTTTTCCTTGAGTTCCCGGGCTATTTCTTCAGGAAGAATGTTCAACAACAAATTGTCTGAGCGGTCGCGTTCTTTTTCAATAATAATTTTTGATTTTCGAACGTAGCGCAAACGACTATATAATCCCCCTGCTAATAACAATATAAAAATTCCAATTCCAATACCGATATTTCTAGTTTGGTTCTTCTTGCGTATTTCTTCTTTATGCGCATCTTCAACCAAACGGGCTTCTTCCGCTTTCGCAATGCTATCTTGTAGTATAGCCTTTTGAAATTCCATTTGCTGGAGTGATTTGGCGATCGACTCAGAATCTATACTATCTTGTAATCCCAATATTTTTTCATGGAATGCCAGCGCTTTGGCATATTCTCCCAAATCTTTGTTGGCTTCATAAAGACATTTACAGGCAGCCAACTGATCAACAACAGATCCGATCTCCAGAGCAATATCATAGCTCTTCTGGCATTCCGCAATACCTAAAACATAGTTTCCTTGCTCCATATGCAGCCAACCAATGTCTTGTAAATCCTCACACTCCATATCTCTATTTCCGATCTCCTTTGACAAGGACAGGCTCCGTTGGTAGTATTCCATAGCTCTGTCCATTTCATCAAGTTCTGAAAGGAGATGCCCTATACTGCTCAAAGACATGGCAATGCTTCGTTTATCATTCAATTCTTCCGAGATCACTAAACTTCTTTCATAGAAATCCAGTGCATTTTCAGGGTCACCCAGCGTGGAATAAGTACTGCCAATATTTCTCAACGAATATGCTATGGATATTCGATCTCCTATCCTTTCATTGATCTCTAAACCTTTTTTATAGTATTCTAAGGCTTTTTCAATATCACCCCCTCTTGAATAAAACACGCCTATCGCATTCAGACCCCAGGCAATGCCATTATCGTCTTCCAGTTCTTCACTAATCTTGAGGCTTTGTTGTACATATTCCGCAGCTTTAACAAATTGACCTTGCTGAAAAAAGCAATAGGCTATTCCATTCAAACAGCTGGATACTCGCCCTTTATCTCCAATCTCATTTGCTATGGCCATACTTCTATGGTGATATTCTTTTGCCATTTCATAGTCCCCTGCAGTCCATTTTACCATCCCGATCGCGTACAAGACACGGGCGCTGTTCTTCCTGTTGCCAACTTCTTCGTACAATCCGTATGAACGCTGGAAGTAATTAAAGGCATCTAAGAGTTCCCCCTTGGATTCATAGGCTCTACCCAGAATATCCATTGCATCAGCGCTATACTCTTTTAACCCTCTTTCCGCGGCAAATTTATTCTGGATCAGAGCATAATGAATTGCACTGTCTGGGGAAGGATCAATAAGATCGAAGCCAAGCTGATCGATCGCATTCAATCTAGATGTATCGGCAAGTGTCTCATCATTCCAGACCCTCATAAGTGAGTCTCGATCAGACTGGGCTTGAGTACCGATCGTAATTAGCAGTACTATAAACAACATCACTATCTTCATACGCTTCATTTTATGCTTGTAAAAAACATTAAAATAATTTAAACAAACTCAATCGGGGAAAACTCCTGCTGAATCCAAGAGTTTCAATTAATTAAACAACATACTCAAATAATAGTTTTGAGATCTCTGCTTTCTTTATACTTTTTTACTGTCAAACATTTCGCAGTAAAAACAGCAGTCATTTTTACATTCTGATTTTTCAGAGTATTGATAATCGGCTATATGGCAAAAGGGTTCTGGTCCTGGTGGGCCCACAAAAAATTTCAGACTATTTGACTCAATAATAAAAAATAGTACTTTTAATTGTTATAATAAACCACCTAATGAAATATTTATTATCAATACTATCAATTGCGATTGTGAGTATATCTGCGGTTGCTCAGGTCATACCTGAAGACCGCAGGGTTGACTGGAGTGTTATTTTGGACAATATGGAAATTACACAACCAGACATGCAGGTTAATGTAATGGATTATGGCGCCACAGGCAGTGGAATCACGGATGACCGGCAAGCAGTTATAAATGCTATATCGGGTTTAGGTGGTGAGCACGGCTACGTATATTTTCCTCCCGGAAGATATTTAATCAAAGGCCCTATTGGTCTGCCAGACAGTTGTGTGCTTAAGGGAGATGGTTCTGACAGTACTACTTTATTGTTTGATCTTGAGGGTGTAGCAACAAATTGCATCTCAATATCGAAAGCTCAAACGCAGGATTTTACGAACATAACCGGGGGACTTAACAAAGGAAATAACCTTATCACTATTGAAAACCCTGCCTTATTTACACCCGGAGATTATATCGAGATCCGTCAGGAAAACGGAAGCTGGGACGTTGTTCCGATCTCCTGGGCAGATTACTCAGTTGGGCAATTAACCCGGGTTAGTTCCATTGTGGACAATAATCTGTTAATTGAAAGTGGGTTACGGATTGATTATTCCGCAGAGTTGAGCCCGGAAGTGAGGCCTGTAGTTCCAATATCTAACAGTGGTATTCAGTGTTTAAAAATTCAACGTCTGGATGAGCCTGTTGAAGGTTCAGGCGCCAATATATACATGTACATGGCAGCCAATTGCTTTGTCAGAGGTGTTGAAAGTGATACCAGTGTCGGTGCCCATGTGTCTGTAAGTTCAAGCCTTAATATCCTGATAGACGGAAACTATTTTCATCATGCATTTACTTACGACGGAACAGGTATGCGAGGTTATGGCGTAGCTCTTAGCATGCACACCAGTGAATGCCTGATCACCAATAATATTTTCAGATATCTGCGACATGCAATGATGATAAAAACAGGTTCGAATGGTAATATTTTCTCATATAATTATTCTATTGAACCACACCGGTCTGAACCTATTCCGGATGCATCAGCAGATATTTCTTTTCATGGCCATTACCCCTTTTCAAACCTTTGGGAAGGTAACATAGCACAAAACATTGTAATTGACCATTACTGGGGACCATCTGGTCCTTATAATACTCTTTTCAGGAACCGTGCGGAACTTTGGGGCATAATAATGACGACCAGCGCATTAAAGGAAACCGACAAACAGAATTTTGTTGGCAGTGAGACGACAAATACAGAATTAGTGCATGGTTTATATATTTTAACGGGAACTGATCACTTTGAATATGGTAATAACATACTTGGAAATATTTTACCTCCAGGAACCACCGACCTTCCTGATAACAGCTATTATTTGGATGAAGCCCCTGATTTTTGGGGTGAGTTTATGGAATGGCCATCCGTAGGTATACCTGTTGAACTGGGGACAGGAAATATTCCTGCCAGGATGCGGTACGAATCCGGGCAGAATTATACCATATGCCCGGACAGTATTATTACAGATATTGATGAACCAGCTAACACATTATCTGACTTGAGGATCTGGCCCAATCCGGCAATTTCATATTTGAATATTTCAGTTCCAAGATCAAATAGCACCATATCTATATCCCTTTATAACCTGCTTGGTAAAACTGAATACTCGTGTATCATCAAAAATAATTTTAATGAACCCATCACCATTCCACTTGATCATGTCAGGAGAGGTATTTATTTGGTAACTTTTGTCGATGATAAAACGACCATCACGCGCAAGTTAATCGTTACCAAATAATCATCAGTGAAATAATGAATTATTATTCTATTATGATCTTTTCGATAGCATAACTATTTCCGGCAATAACATGCAGCATATATATTCCAGGTGCAATTTCAGGTATACTAAGACTAATAGTAGTTTTCTTTCTTTTACTATTTATTTTATGTTTCTGTGCCAGCATACTTCTTCCCAATAAATTATAAATATTTATGAAACACTCTTCTTCTCCCGGCTGAAAAATATCAATCTTCAGCTTATCGGATCTGACAGGGTTGGGATGAACCCGAATCAACAAATCCTCATTTAATTCGGGCAAAAAACAAAATGTTGTATCTGTCCATATTGCAGTATTCAGTTTAAATACTTGCTGATCAATAATTGATTTCTCACAGGATAGCAGTGCATTGTATCCGTTTTTGAAGCAGATCCCTTCAGTCTGGGCACCTAACATCCCATCCATATCTATCCTTCTTTTATGTCCGGAGAAGAATTCATTTTCGTAATAATCAAACAATAAAAACAGAAATGGCTTATAGTTTTTGTACCCACTCATGATCACCTGATTATTATCACCAGAATATCCAGCCCCGGTAATCAGGCCATCAACATCAAAGGAATCAACAGGCAAAATACTGTAGGTGCCTGAAACAGTGGGTAATTCATAAAGCCTTGTCGTCTGACTGACCCAGTTTTTTGTAAAAAGATAAAGCATGTTATCCACACATGTTATCGCCTCACAATCATACTCATTAGCGTTATAAGATGGAGTAAAATCATGCTGATCCCCGTAGGAAAAGGAAATGACCCCGGCAGAAACGCTTGCATTTCCAATGGGAGGAATGCTGGATTTATCCAGTTTATATACTTTCAGGTCTTTGCGATTACCATTATTATTACCAAAATCCCCAACATAGATATTATCCTCGTCCTGGGTAATATCTTCCCAATCTGTATTTTCAGCATTTAAGACTGTGATACTTTGAATAATCTCACCGCTAATCGTATCAACCTTATAGATCACGGGTAATCCTCCGCTATCATTAAAGGTCCAAATGCCTCCTGCCCAGAACATCAACCCCGAGGTTTCATCAAGGGAAGCTGGCAATTCGAGGTATTGCTGAGGCGTGAATGAAGTGGGTTCATAAATACATGATCCGTCATTCCATGTAGCAGCCGGGTTAAAATTAATTGCATTGGGATCAGTGCATCCATATACCTGGGAGAACAATGATGGTGCGGAATGCAGCAATAAAAAGAAGATCGCAATACGAAACAAGTTGTGAAAAACCAGTGTGTTCAATTTAATCATAAATCTCTTTTTTTATATGTTTTCAGCTTATTCTGACGCAATCCTGTGATGATCATAGGATCGACAACACCGTATGCTCTTACCCTATTTCAAATCCTACTATAATTGCAACAATACATCCTGGTTCTACGGCAGATCATTTCAACAAAATCACCTTTCCTCCTCCCGCCTGATGGTCAGCCTGCAGCCTGATATAATAGATTCCATTCGGAAGATCACTGATATCAATTTCAAGTTCATATTTGCCCGGCATCTGCTCTTCCTTTATCAATTGCTTTATCCTTCTTCCTGAAATCGAATATAAATCACATATTGTCTGGCCTTTAACATTAATCTTGTAATTAAAATATACAATTTTTGAGGCTGGATTGGGGTAGATGCTGTATTGGGGATCTTTATCATTATTGGCATCCGGGATATTAACGCTTGATATGGATATATTGACTTCTTGTAACACCGGCGAGAGTGCATTGTCAGTTGTACTTAAGCAGGCTTTGTATTGCATCCACGTATCATTTTGATGGATCACACTTAAGGGTTCACCGGAGCTTTCATAATAACTCTGTACGGTACCATCCGGACCGGTAAAATCTTTGCTTTCCAGACCTGTTTCGGAAGTGGCTGTCCTTAGCTGGAATTTCACCAATGTTTCCCCGGGAGTCAATGCAGTCCATTGGATCGTTCCGGCACCGATCAGCATACCAAAGTTATGTTTCCTGGAAATAAGGCTTCCTTCAGGAGCAGAAGCCGAGACATATACTTTCCCGGATGAGGTTGTATCATTAACTCCGACATATAACCTGCCGTGATACACCTGGATAGATTCAATTTCTTCAAAGGTATTACCCAGTGATGAACAAATCTCCCATATATTACCATCCGGGCTACTATATAACAGCCCATTTCCCCCTCCTCCATAAAGTGTATCCTTATAAAATCCAAGGCCTCTTGCCACTCGTTTGCCTGTTGATGTAGAATAGGTCATTCCGGAAAAAGGGAGATTTACCGTATTCCACTCCAGGCCATTATAAATATGTAAGAACCGCCCATTGAGGTAATAAAACACATCCTGATATTCCTGCAATTTCCCAACGCTGGGAGCAAGAGAATCAAAAGGGATACTTGTCCAGTTACTACCATCGAACCTGAAAACAACATTGCCTTCAGGGAGTTTAGTGTCACTTTGAATATAAAGAGTATCATTATAAATGCCCATCATATAGAACCTCCGGGAATCCGAACCAACAGCCGAAACGCTGAAAACCTCTGTAAATGAATCTCCATCATCTGTGCTTTTATATACAATTCCACTATAATTATTCAGATCTGTCCCTGTTGTCACGTACATGGCATCATTAAAAAAGATCAGATCGAAAACATGAAGCCCGTGTGGAACGGTTTCTTTTCTTACCCATTCGTTTCCATCATAGATATAAATGTTGCCCCAGTCCCAGCTGCCCTGGGAATCTACGCCGGGAATATATAATTTGTCGTTATACTTTCTCAGCTGTATCACGCCCTGCTCCCAGACATTATATTCCCATTGAAAGTTGTTTGCAGCATAATCATATGACAAAACTTCACCGCCGTCTATTGCAACAGGGGCAGTGCAAGCCGCCAAAAATAACTTATCGGCATATATTTCCATATCCCATATGCCTTCCAGGTTGGTAGGCGCAAAAGCAAAAACCATGTTAGAGGGATCATTTAAAAGCAATAATTCGCCACCACTAACGTCAGGATCAACATTTTCTGTGATGGAATACTGTTGCCCGGACCAATCGCTTTGTATCCATGATGTCTGTCCATAAATAATGGTAAGAGACAGAAACTCCAATATGATTTGTGTCGTTATCGCCAGAAGGATTGTTTTCATGATAACTGCTTGACTGCTCTATGATTTTTTCATCAGGGTGATGAAGATTAGTTGAGTGCCGCTTGCCGGCCAGTATTTGATCCGGGTACTCAAGCCTTCGGCAATTAAACAAACAAATTTAATAAATCTTGCTGATTATACCTTACGCCAGTCAGAACCTGAAAACAGAGGACATAACAAGAGTGAATTTGCATAGGTTTTTAAAAAATAGCGGCAAACACTTTTAACCTTTTTCAATCAAATTAAAAATTGACAATTGACAGTCGCCTAATTATCCTGTCCTGTCAAGGCAAGTATATTAATAAATTGATGCCTATTTATCCTTAACCAATAACCTCGGCTCAAGCATATCATGAATGCTGTATTTCACCCCTTCTCTTCCTAAACCGGAATCCTTCACACCACCATATGGCATATGGTCGACACGAAATCCCGGGATATCGTTGATCATGATGCCTCCAACCTCCAGGTGACGGAATGCATCGTTCATCTGGCTGATCTCATTGGTAAATACCCCTGCCTGCAGCCCATACCTGCTGTCGTTAATCTTTTCAAGCGCATCTTTAAAGTCCGTATATTTTTCGATTGTCACCACAGGGCCAAATATCTCCAGACCACATACTTTCATTGATGAGGCAGTGTTGGTGAGAACGGTTGGCTCATAATAGCTGCCATTCCTGTTTCCGCCACAAAGCAGTTCAGCTCCTGATTCCAGCGCTTCTTTAACCCAGTTTTCGACCCTTTCGGCATTGGCATCATCTATCATTGAGGAAATGTCGGTGTGTTCCTCCATCGGATCTCCCTTCTTCAATGTTTTTACTGCGGCAATGAATTTCCGCGTAAACTCGTCAAATATTTTTTCCTGAACGTAGATGCGCTGGGTATGAATACACACCTGGCCCGAATATGCGAAGCTTCCTGTAATGCACTTCTTCACGGCCTTATCAAGATCAGCAATTTCACTAACTATTACTCCTGCATTACCACCCAGTTCGAGGGCAACTTTTTTCTTTCCTGCCTGGGATTTCATTTTCCAGCCAACGACCGGTGAGCCGGTGAAAGTAAGTAAGCCAAATCGTTCATCAGTCACCATGCTGTTCCCTGTTTCCCTGCTCATTGGCAAGATGGATACTGCACCTTTCGGAAGCTCGGTATTATCTATTATCTGTGCCAGCCTCAATGTGGAGAGTGGAGTGGATGATGAAGGCTTGAGAATGATTGGACAGCCGGCGGCTATGGCCGGGGCCAGCTTATGTACTGCGAGGTTTAGAGGGAAATTGAATGGTGATATTCCCGCCACGAGGCCTACCGGGAAATAACGCACAATCGCTTCTTTCCCCTCACCGGCGGCAGTCCATTCAATATCAATGTATTCGCCTGGCAGACGCTTGCTTTCTTCTGCAGCAATAGTGAATGTTTGGATGGCCCTGTCTACTTCACCCAGGGCATATCGTATCGGTTTGCCTGATTCAGCGGTGATGATCCGGGCAAGATCCTGTATCGACTCATTCATTTGAGAAGCGATCTGCATCAGGATGCCATACTTCTTGCCTGATGGCAGGTCTATAAGGGTTTCCTTCACCGACAAAGCCTTTATGATCGCCTCTTCAAGCTCCGGTTTTCCGGCCTTGTAAGTCGTTGCCAGCTCTTCATTATTATAAGGATTGTAAACCCTTAACAGATCATCAGTTTTGCGAAACTCTCCTCCCAGATATATTTGATAGATCTTATCCATAAAGTTCAAATAATGAAAACTTATTTCAAAGATAATATTCCCTTGAATATACTTGTGTAGGTTTATTTGTTCTATCGGTTATATCTTTCATATCAAAAATCACAAAACGAAAATCAAATCGAACAAACAGAATTTCAACTACAGAATTATAAACTATTTGCATATATTTGAATTCACTAATATGTTTAATAAAGGTAAGTCGGCTTTTTGGAAAAACCTTCCTGTTAATGACAGGCCGGCCTTGTATTTTTTGCCTTTATTGCTGATCATCT
>DAOVZP010000014.1 GCA_030635045.1 Bacteroidota bacterium
GATAATGTCGCGGCCATATCCGACCGCCCCTTCCATATAAAATGGTTGCTGCTCATCGTTTGAGAATTTTGAATTCAGGCCGGAGGCAAAATACCACCGTTTTCCCAGCCGCCAGTATTTTCTGAATGTTGTGAGGATATAAAATACATCCATGCTTCCATTGTCAAGCAAATTAAATCCTCGTTTTACTAATTCAACATCAAAATAATGTCCATTCAGCGGATAAGGCTTATAGTCGCGAAAATCGCTCTTATACTGATAAACAAAGGAAAGATATTGCAACTTTGTTTGTCCGTCAGGTGTGAAGCCGGGGTTGATATCGATCAGTGTATCAGCATAGTCCCTGTAATTATATTCCAGGCGAAAGGTATGCGTATTATAAATCTCTTTGCGGTATATCAGGCTCAGGTACGATGCAACGGAATGCATTATATAATCCTGATCATCTTCATAATAAACGAGTTCATCATCCATATTTATGACCGGCACCTCGTGGGCTCTGCCATAACCTGCCCCAACACCAAGCCCAATGGTTTCTTTCCTGTTCACATATGGCATGGAATATTCAAACCCATACAATTCATTGTACCCAAACTTTGTGGTTACTTCCAACTTATCCTTCCTCCCTGTAAAATTATCCCATTTAATAAGTACGCCATAGCTCAGGCGGGACAGGTCCCTGTTCTCGTTCCACCAGACATTAAAATTACGATCGGCAAATTCTACGATCGGCCATGGCCATATATACCAGCGCTCCGTGAAATTGAAAATGACATCCACATAGTCCGCTTCTCCGGAATGTATCTGAAGGTCAGTTGTAACGAAATTAAACAGGGAGGTATTAAGCAGATTTTCCCTGCTTTTTTCCAGGAACTTATAAAATTTATCCCGGGAAAGCGTATCCCCTTCAGCAAACATTATCTCCCGTGCAATGATCCAGTCCTTTGTTTTTTTATTTCCTGTATATGTAATGCTGTTCACAATGAGCAGGCTGTCCTGCCCTGAACTTTGCTGAGCTACCCCCTGCAGGGGTATAGCAATAATGGAAATGAGAAAAAATATCAGTGCCAGGTATTGTTGCCGGTGGTTTTTAAAAATAGTCAAAGCAAATAAGCTTATACATTTAGATAATTCATAAGGGAGTCATAGCGGTCTTTCAGGTCTCCCGGGTCCTCGTCTTCACCATATGACGCCTTTATGGTATAATTATATCTGTTAAAGGTGCTCATGATCGGGTTGAGGTCCTGCTTATTTATCTTCAGGATCACTTCCATGTTGGTAGAATCAACTTGTGCTGTAACGTACACGCTGAGGATCTTTGCATCGTTCGATTCGATGATCTGGGCTATTTCCGAGAGGCTGTAATCATTTTGGCTCATTTCCAGAACAATGATGGCCCCCGGCTGGTTGATCGCCGCCATTTTTGCCATATTGGCTGTAAGGCTTTCCAGGCTGATGGCACCCACATAGTTTTCATCTTTATCAACAACGGGCAGCAGCGACAGTTTGTGCTCACTCATCATCCTGAGCACATCATAAATATGCTGATAAGCGCTAATCATCAGGCGTGGTAACGCCAGCTTGATATTACCAACGGGAGAATCCGGGCCGGTGCTGCCAATCAGATCTGATTCTGACACCAGGGCTATGTATGACCTGCTGTTCACAACCGGCAGGTGTGAAACTTTGAATTCCTCCATCATAGAAATTGCATTTTCCACAGTATCCGAAGTCGTTAGTGGAACTACAATATCGCTTATCAATTCCGATGCTATCATAATATTATTTTTTACAGTTCATCATTGGCCATTATGCGAAGATATCCATCATACCTGATCATACTGATCTCCCCATTCTTCACAGCTTCTTTTACAGCACATCCGGGCTCATGGAGATGTGTACAATTCGTGTATTTACAGGCATGCATCAGGGCTCGCAGTTCCGGGTAGCGCTCGGCCAGGGTATTCCTGTCCAGATCATATAATCCAAATTCTTTGATACCCGGCGTGTCGATGATAAATCCACCAAATGAAAGCCTGAACATCATGGCAAAGGTAGTTGTATGAACTCCTTTCTTGTGCGCTCTGGATATGGGCTTTGTTTTCAGGTCCAGGCCCGGTTCTAATGTATTGATCAGAGCAGATTTCCCCACTCCCGAGTGCCCTGCCACCAGGGAAACCTTGTCTTTTAGCAGTTCCATAACATCCCCGGTATTTTCACCCGTCAGTGCCGACACGGCGTAACAGGGATAGCCGGCAGCTTCATACACGCTCTTTAAAGTTGACAATTCCTCCATTTTACCATCGTTATACAAGTCGATCTTATTAAAAATAATGACGGCGGGGATGTGATAAGCTTCCGCTGTGATCAGGAAGCGATCGATAAATCCCGTGGAGGTACGCGGCTCGGCGAGTGTCACAATAATAATTGCCTGGTCGAGGTTGGCAGCCAGGATATGTGATAGCTTTGAGAGTTTTGTTGCCTTACGGATTATGTAGTTTTTACGCGGAAGTATTTGTGTGATCACGCCGGTGCCTTCCTCACGGAGTACACGGAATACCACATGGTCGCCAACAGCAAGCGGGTTCGTAGTCTTTATCCCAAGCACCTTGAACTTCCCCTTTAACCTGCATTCAATAAAGGTGCCGTCAGGTTTTAACACGCTGTACCAGCTTCCGGTCGATTTAGTTACAATCCCTTTCAAATATGAAACCCTTCGTCATAGCGTTAATAATCTTCCTTTTACAAAGGTACATTATTCATCAAAATCATTTTCTGATCTCATACAGTTTTCCCGGCAGGCCGCTAATGACCCCTGCAAATTCAAGTTTCAGAAGGATTGAGGCAGCTTTTGTGGCACCCAGGCCTGAAATCAGGATGATATCATCGATAGGTGCTTTTTCTTTCTCCATGATGATGCTAAGTATTATTTTATCATCATTTTCAAATTTGCTGAGCAGATCCATTTTACTTTTTTGGTTTTTTGCTTTTCCTTCCCAACCCATTGAGTACCTGATATCGTCGGCAGATCTTACCAGTGCTGCAATGTTTCTGCGGATAAGCTGGTGGCAGCCATCGGAATATTCTTCGTGCAGCCTTCCGGGAACGGCAAACACATCCCTGTTATATGAATTGGCAATATTAGCAGTGATCATGGCTCCTCCCTTGCCGGCTGATTCAACAACCAGTACGGCATCAGCCAGCCCGGCGATGATCCGGTTCCTTTTCGGAAAATTTTCCCTGTCAGGTTTTGTTTTGCTCATAAATTCAGTGATAAGCCCACCCTGATCCAGCATACGTGCGGCCATGTTCCTGTTCTCACCAGGATATATCCTATCGAGGCCATGTGCCATTACGCCAATGGTATTTAATCCATTGGATAAGGCCCTGCGGTGTGCACAGCTATCGATGCCATAGGCCATTCCGCTTACGATCACGATATTATCCCCGGAAAAGTCCTTTATGATCTCCTGGCAAATACGTTTTCCATATGATGTTGCGTTCCGGGTCCCAACCACAGACAGTATTCGTTTTTCCTCCAGGTCGTCAACACCTTTATAGTATAACACCAATGGACTGTCGGCGCACTGCTTCAGCCTGAATGGATAATCATCATCGTAGTAATACAATATCCTGATCTTGCTGTTACGGATAAAAGTCAATTCCTGTTCAGCCCTGCGGAGCAAGCCCTGCAGGTTTACATTGCCATTCAAGATCCTTGCCATGCCGGGGATTTTCAAGAGCTGGCTTCTCGGCTCCTTGAATACGACTGACGGATCGCCACACCAGGCAATCAGTTTTTTCGCATTCATGCTCCCGATGCCGGGGATCATCGTAACACCGATCCGGTATAACATTGTGTCATCATTGTCAGTCATCATAAGGATATTTAATATTTATATCTTTGTTAGGTCCGTATTTACATAGTCCGTCTATACTATTAGTATCCATTTTTTAAAAATGTCACATCCGGACTTGAAAAAATATTTTCAAGTAATATGAACAGGCGCAGGAATATACTGATAGCTCCGCTTGATTGGGGTATTGGCCACGCAACACGCTGTGTGCCTTTAATCAATGTGTTATTAAAAAAAGATGTGAATGTGATCATTGCAAGTAGCGGCAGAGCTGCTTCATTTCTACAGGCTGAATTCCCATTGCTGAAACACATTAATATTCCCGGATATGGTATCCGTTATCCCCGGCGGGGGAAAATGGTTTTACAAATGCTCAGACAACTACCTGCGATACGAAGGTCGATCAGCAGGGAACACAGGATATTGGACTCAATGATCGATGATCACAGTATTGATGGAATAATCTCCGACAACAGGTTTGGGATGTGGTCAGACAAGGTACCTTGTATTTACATTACTCATCAGTTGAAGGTTAAGGCACCAGCGGGATGGTCATTTACGGAAGGGATCCTATCAGGGACGCATCGCCGTTATATCAGGCATTTCGATGAATGCTGGATTCCCGACATTGATGAGGATGGTGGTCTTTCCGGCGACCTTGCCCATGAGATCAAATGCCCGGTTCCCTTATATTATACAGGCCCGCAGTCACGATTCAGCTTGCCTGCCGGAACCTCCCCCGACAAAAAATATGACCTGATGGTTATCATTAGCGGGCCTGAGCCGCAACGCAGCATCTTTGAAGAAGAGATACTTGAACAGTTGAAGCAAAGCCCATACAGATCCATTATTTTATTGGGCAAACCGGAAGAATATATGCAAGCGGAAGTCTCTGACAATATGGAAGTCCATTCACACATGCCTACCGAGGCAATGCAAGAAGCAATGCTTTCTTCAGGCCTGATCATTTGCCGTTCGGGATATTCAAGCATCATGGACCTTTCCCTGCTTGGCAGTTCTGCTGTCCTGATCCCAACACCGGGTCAGACTGAGCAGGAATACTTAGCGGCTTATCATCAAAAGAAGCAACACTATTATACTGTGACTCAGTCTGAACTTGATATTTCACAGATCATGCAGGCATCAGGGAGCTATACAGGTATAAGGATCCGGCATCAAGGAGATGTTTTGAACGAAAGGATAGACCAGCTTCTTTCACGCTTGTAAATCACAAGCTGTTTTCTGATATATTTGCAAAAAAGTATTTATTATGATCCTCAACTATATTATCTGGAATCCCAACCCGGAAATATTCGAACTAGCAATTCCAGGGATAGGCATCATTGCTCCCCGCTGGTATGGACTGCTCTTTGCCATGGGCTTTGTGGTTGGCTATATCATAATGCTAAAGATTTTCAAGAAAGAGCGCATGCCGGTAAGAGTCCTTGACCAACTGGCAACTTACATGATCATTGCTACCATCATTGGGGCGCGGCTGGGGCATGTATTGTTTTATGAGCCGGCAGCGTACTTAAAAAACCCGATAGAGATCCTGATGGTATGGAAAGGAGGACTGGCCAGCCATGGTGCCGGAATAGCCATCATCATTGCGTTGTTGATCTTTTCTAAAAAAAATCACAAGCCTTTTATCTGGATATTCGATCGCATTGCCATTGTCGTGGCACTTGCCGGGGCATTTATACGTACAGGCAATCTTTTGAATTCTGAAATCTATGGAGTTGAAACCTCTTTGCCATGGGGATTCAAATTTGTGAGTACCGATCCCAGCCTCTTGCCAAAACACCCTACCCAGATCTATGAAGCACTTGCTTATTTCGGGATCTTTTTATTCCTATGGCTGGTTTATCTTAAAAGAAACGGCAGGCCCAGGCCGGGTTTCTTGTCTGCCATGTTCTTTATCCTGGTGTTTACTTTCCGGTTTTTCATAGAATTCCTCAAGGAACCCCAGGTGAATTTTGAAGTCGGGATGGCCCTGAATATGGGACAACTCCTCAGCATACCTTTTGTTTTGTTTGGCGTTGGAATCCTGATCTATATTTACCGGAAAAAGAATAAGGGCAAAGCAGCAAAAGCAGCCTGATAAACTAAAGCGCTCAAATCAATTTATCCTATTGCAATATTTGCATATGATTTAGCAGTATGGCCTCCACTTCATCTGCCAGATCATCCTGTCCATTATCCCTTGTAACCTCTGCCATGCGTTGCAAAATAGCAATATCCTGCTGCATTTCCTTGCCATAGATCCTATCAGCAAAATCAGGATCGAGGCTAAGGAAATAGCTAAGCTCCTGATCACAAACATCCATCATCTTCCGCACCTCTGTATTAGCAGTTTCAGTCCTGCCGGCTTCATAATAGATCTCGATAATTGGCATCATAATGATGTCGTAGTGGATCTTGTCATAAGGAAAGTGGTAAAGGCACGAATCAAGCACTACAGCTGCCTCATCCGGTTTCCCTGTATTCATAAGGGCCTGCGCTATCCGGAGGAAGTTTTGCTTCAGGATACGGGCATGGCGGTAACTTTCCCTGTCGACCGTTACCGAAGGATCATTGAGGTTACCCCAGTGGAAGTCGTTCATGATGACATCATAAGACTTGTTGGCATGAATGCCACCGAGTCCGGGGATATAGTCTTTAGCTTTCACCGGCATGAATTTATATACCGCACCTTCAAGGTGGCAATATTCATCGAGATCAATAACTTTTTCCAGTGCATTAGGATTGGCAAAATATAATGATCGTTCCCAATTATTATTAGCCAGGAAGTCGAGCAACATAAGATCATTCTTATAGAGAGCATTCTGCCTGACCTCCCATTCGATATAGGGTACGATAAGGTGAGCCATTTCAATAGGGACGATCCCATTATCGACACATTTGGCTGAATCAACGGTAAGGCGGAGCTTCTTCACAGGCATATAATTGACCTTTTCGCCGGTTGTAAGGGGCAGCTTCGTGCGTTCATCATCACTGGCAATAAAGTCTACCAGTTCTTTTACCTCAACAGAATTTTTTATCCCCCTATCGACATACATTATATACTGGTTCCGTCCTTTTTCGTACTGATCAGGCGTAAGCGTAAATGTTAAGGGTTCGGAATCATACACCTTCTTTCCCAGTTGGTGGACATACCAATAGCCTGAAGAGAGCATGTAGTTAACCACTCTTACATCTGTCCGGAAGCCTTCCACTTCCTGCACATACCACAAGGGGAATGTATCGTTATCGCCGTTGGTGATCAGTACTGCATTCGAATCACATCCGGCGAGGTAGTTCATGCCAAAATCACGTGCAGCATATCTCCCTGAACGGTCGTGATCGTCCCAGCCCTGCTGAGCCATGATGCCCGGAATAAACAGCAAGGCAACTAAGGTGATGCCTGCCGGTATCAGTTTGTTGTCTCCCATGTATTTCTTCAACCAGAAGTAGATCCCCATCACACCCAATCCGATCCATATTGCAAAGGCATAGAAAGATCCCGTATAAGCATAATCCCGTTCCCTGGGCTGGTATGGATATTGATTCAGGAACAGTACAATAGCTATACCTGTCATAAAAAATAGAAGTGCCACCACGAGGGTATCCTTTTTGCTTGTATTCAGCTGAAAGAACAGGCCTATCAGCCCGAGTATAAGAGGAAGAAAATAAAACTTGTTATGAGCAGGATTACGCATGCTTTCAGGCAGATCATCCTGGCTGGCAAGCCTGGTATTGTCGATAAAGCCCACACCACTCAGCCAATTGCCGTTCTTTGGTCCCGGCTGTGCTTCCACATCGTTTTGCCTTCCGACGAAGTTCCACATAAGGTAGCGGAAATACATATGCCCCAGCTGGTAATCAAAAAAGAAACCCAGGTTATCACCAAAGGAGGGCTTTTTCCTGCTCTCTCCGTTTACCTGTATGGTTTTAGCATTTCCGGCATATTGATTATACATGCGCTTATGTTCGGGTTTCTGGGCACTCCACATTCTCGGGAAGATAGTAGTGAAGCGTTTATCATAAACCGGAATTGTCCCCTCCCTTTTATTTGTGATTATATATTTTCCGGCCTTTTTATCGCGGATATATTGTGGGCTCGCATCCTTATAATCAACAGCGGGTGCAGTATAGTACTGTCCATGCAATTTCGGCCAGCTGCCATACTGCTCCCTGTTCAGGTATGAAAGAAGGGAGATTGCATCTTCGGGGCAGTTCTCATTGATCGGGGTATTCTCGTTCGAGCGTATGATCAGAATGAAGAATGAAGAATAACCGATGAGGATAAAAATGAAACTTAGCATTATGGTGTTCAGTATCACTTTTTTATACCTTATCGTGAGTATATTTCCTATAACTATCAATGCGAGCAGCAGCACGAAATAAACCATGGTGCCCGAATTAAAAGGCAAGCCCAGGGAGTTGACAAAGAACAGCTCAAAGGCAGTTGACAGGCTGACAATGCCGGGGATGATAACATACATTATTATGCTGAGCACGATCATAGAAACCACCAGGGTGAGCAATGCCCCTTTGGTTGTAGGTTTGTATTTTTTAAAATAATAAACAAATGCAATGGCAGGGATTGCCAGGAGGTTAAGCATGTGCACACCTATTGACAGCCCGACCAGGAAAGCGATCAGTATTATCCAGCGCTGTGAATGTTTCTCATCGGCAACCCTTTCCCACCTCAGGATGGCCCAGAAAGTAATGGCCGTAAAGAATGATGACATGGCATACACTTCTCCTTCACCTGCAGAAAACCAGAATGAATCAGAAAAAGTGAAGGCCAGGGAACCAACCAGCCCGCTTCCGAGTATGGCGTACATGCTTGCGTCTGACATTTCCCGGTCGCGGGGTATCAGCTTCCGGCCAAGCATGGTAATGGTCCAGAAAAGGAATAATATTGTGAAACTGCTGCTAAGTGCCGACATGACATTGACCATCATGGCAACATTGGCCGTATCGCCGAATGCAAAGAGGGAGAAAAATCTTCCGAGCAGCTGAAAAAGAGGAGCTCCGGGGGGGTGTCCAACCTGCAGCTTATACGCTGTAGCGATATATTCACCACAATCCCACCAGCTGGCAGTGGGCTCAAGTGTCAGAAAATAAACCAGCGTTGCAATTAAAAAGACGAGCCAACCAAGCAAGCGGTTGAGTTTGGTATAGTTTTCCATAGAATGCTTCATTTAAGCTATTGAATGACACAGCGAAAATATGAATTTTGTATTGATTGTGCCCGGAGAACATTTGAAATTATATATTTTTAACAATACGGCATATAGCTATGACACTTATAAGTCTCATTATTAAACAATTTTAAGTCTTAAGTTTTTCCATTTTAAATATTATTTGTACTTTTGCAGTCCGAAAATCGCATGTGCGATCAGGATTGTCCGATGGTGTAACTGGCAACACGTCTGATTTTGGTTCAGAAGAGTCCAGGTTCGAGCCCTGGTCGGACAACAAGGTAGAAGGAATTATGAGGGGACAGGCGTCCCCTCTTTTATTGAAATAAGATGATAAGTGAAAAGCTCATAAGAAAAATGCTGGAGCTGGAGCTGGAAGGCACTGAAAACTACCTGGTTTCAGCACTCGTCAGGTCCGGGAACCGGATTCATGTCTTTATCGACAATGATAATGACGTGAGCGTGGATGATTGCATCAGACTGAGCCGTGGAATAGAGGGGAAACTCGACAGGGATACTGAAGATTTTGAGCTGGTGGTATCCTCAGCAGGGCTTGACCAGCCGTTTGTCCTGCCCCGTCAGTATCAAAAATATGTAAACAGAAGAATAGAAATAGAATTAAACGACGGAAAAAAGATCAAAGCCATCCTCACTGCGGTGGAAGATGAACAGATCACCATTAAAAGACTAATAAAGAAAGGGAAAAGCAAAAAGTTTGAGGAAGGCCCCGAACAGCAGCTGCCCCTGAGTGAAATAAAAGAAACAAAACCGGGCATCCATTTTGGATGATCATCGGAAAAAACAAGAAGAATGGATAATATCAATCTGGTTGAAACCTTTGCGGAATTTAAAGAATTCAAGAATATTGACAGGGAGATGATGATGGTTATCATTGAAGACATCTTCAGGCATATGCTTGAAAGGAAATATGGTTCTGATGAGAACTTCGACATCATTGTTAATATTGACAAGGGAGACCTTGAGATCTGGAGAAACAGGGAGATTGTTGATGATGCAGAGCTTGAGGATGAGAACCTGCAGATCGCTTTGTCTGATGCTATCAAGATCGAGCCCGACTTTGAGGTTGGGGAAGAAGTATCGGAGGAGCTGAAATTGAAGGACTTTGGCCGGAGGGAGATCCTGTCCATCCGACAAAACCTCATTGCCAAGATCCAGGAATACGAAAAAGACACCGTTTACCAGAAATACAAGGAAAAAATTGGCGAGATCGTTACGGGTGAGGTTTACCAGATCTGGAAAAAGGAGATACTGGTACTGGATGATGAATATATTGAGCTCACGCTTCCAAAAACTGAGCAGATCCCTTCGGATTTTTACCGTAAAGGAGATACTATCAGGGCGGTTGTCTCTCGTGTGGAGATGAAAAACAGCAGTCCGGCCATCATCCTGTCAAGGACATCCCCCATTTTTCTGGAGAGGTTGTTCGAATCGGAGGTTCCTGAAGTTTACGACGGCCTTATCACGATCAAGAATATTGTCAGGGTACCCGGCGAAAGGGCCAAGATAGCTGTTGAGTCTTACGACGACCGCATTGATCCCGTAGGTGCATGCGTTGGAATGAAGGGGTCGAGGATCCATGGTATCGTCAGGGAGCTGAAAAATGAAAATATTGACGTGATCAACTTCACTAACAATCCTACATTATTTATTACCAGGGCGCTGAGTCCGGCAAAGATATCTTCCATCACCATTATTGAAGAATCAAAACGTGCCGAAGTATATATGAAGCCCGACCAGGTGTCGCTGGCAATTGGTAAAGGGGGATACAATATCAGGCTGGCAGGGAAGCTTACCGGCTATGAAATTGATGTTTATCGCGATACCGACACCGAGGCCGAAGATGTCGACCTGGCTGAATTCTCTGATGAAATCGATGCATGGATCATCGAAGAGTTGAAAGGAATCGGTTGCGACACAGCCAAAAGTGTACTTGAAATTGAACCCAAGGAACTGGTCAAAAGGACGGACCTCGAAGAGGAAACAATCAAAGAGGTGGTCCGTATCCTCAGGGCCGAGTTTGAATAAAAATGTTATTTTTATCGCATTATTAATCTGCAAAACGAAAGATTAAAAATATTTGAATCTATAGTATGACGGAAGTAAGCAAAGCCATAAGATTGAGTAAAGCTGCCAGGGAGTTTAATGTTGGCCTGCATACCATCATAGAATTTCTTTCAAAAAAAGGAATTGAAATCGATGGTAAGCCAACCACCAAACTCAGCCCTGAAGCTTATGAGATGCTGGTCATGGAATTCCAGACAGAGAAAGCTGTTAAGGAAGAGTCCAAAAAGATGGAAATTGACACCAGCCTGCATACATCCATTAGCATAGATGATATAGACAGGGCCACGAGCAAGGACGACCCGGAAAAAGAAGAGGAGATCTTTATCCAGAAAACCTCCATTACCGACAGTGAGAAGAAAGAGCCGGTAGTCAAAGTCAAACCTGAAGAAAAGCTTGAAAAAGAGGCGGAACCCGAGGAAGTAAAAGAAGAAAAAAAGGAAAAGGCGGAAAAGAAAGAAAAGGAAGAAAAAGATACCGCTGAAAAGGAAGAGAGCCC
>DAOVZP010000335.1 GCA_030635045.1 Bacteroidota bacterium
GGGCACAAGGATAGAAGAAGTATTCACTTGGAACTTAACACTAACTCAACACCCAACACTCAACACTCAAAACTTTTAAAGCAAAGCTTTGAAGTAATCATAAATCTCAAACTGCGCCCTGTGCGGCGTGCTATCATCTGTCTTCCTGTATTCATTCATGTTACTCCGGCGGAGGTAACGGGACTGGGTGTTGTCTTTCAGCTGGATCTGCAGCATGTCCATCAGCTCCTGCTGTATGCTTTTGTCGAGGATCGGGCAAACCACTTCCACCCGGTGATCAAAGTTCCGTGGCATCCAGTCGGCAGAAGCGATGAAATACTTATTATCCCCACCATTGCAGAATACAAATACCCTTGAATGCTCCAGGTATTTGTCGACGATGCTGAAGGCTTCAATTTCATCGTAAATTTCCGGGTCGCCGGGATTGAGGATGCAGATACCCCTGACGATCATCTTGAGATCAACTCCTGCACCGGCAACCTCGTAAAGCTTGCGGGCGATCTTCTTGTCGGAAATGCTGTTCATCTTGAGTATGGCCCAGGCTTCCTTTCCTTTAGCAGCATTCTTTATTTCATTATCAAGCATCTCCATGAAAAAAGTCCTGATGTTGAAAGGTGCCACGATAAGATTTTCGAATGTGGGCATGATAAATTTCGATTCGAACAGGTGGAATACCTTGTTTACCTCGGTGGTGATGGCCTGATTGCCGGTCAGGAGGCTGTCGTCAGCATAAACTTTCGCTGTAGATTCATTGAAATTACCTGTGCTGATGTTGGCATAATATACATTCTTTCCATTCTCTTTACGTCTGATCTGCAGGAGTTTGCTGTGTACTTTGAATCCGGGGATGGTCTGAATGATCTTCACTCCCTCTTCCTGCAGGCGGTTGGTCCAGTAGATGTTGGCCTCTTCATCGAAACGTGCCTGCAATTCCATGAACACAGTCACCTGCTTGCCGTTACGGGCAGCATTGATCAGGGCATTCATCACGCCCGAGCCTTGTGCAGCACGGTAAAAGGTCATCTTGATCGCCATCACATTCGGATCGATGGAGGCTTCACGCAGGAGGTCGATGATATAATGAAATGACTGGTAAGGATAATGCAGCATGATATCCTTTTCCCTGATCACATCAATGATGCTTTTGTGCGGAGGAAGGTCTTTATGCAGAAGCGGGGGCGAAGGTGGATATTTGAGATCTTTCCGCCCCATATCGGGGAAGCTCATAAAATCTTTGAAATTATGGTATCTGCCCCCGGCACGCACATTGTCCCGCTTGGAGATGTTGAACTTCTTCATCAATGATTTAAGCAGTACCTCCGGTATCTTTTCATCATATACAAAGCGTACCGGCGCTCCTTTTTTTCGCTGCTTGATGCTTTCACTCATCAGCTCGAGGAAGCTCTTTGATACATCGTTGTCGATATCCATTTCAGCATCACGGGTGAACTTGATCGTGTATGCCTCATATGAATTGAAACCAAAGATGGAGAAGATATCTTCCAAACAGTAACGGATCACATCATCCAACAGAATAATATATTTTTTATCACCTTTCCCGGGGAGGATGATGAACCTTGATATCTTATCTGTCGGCACTGCAATAAGTGCAAGCTGCCGCTTGATCTTGTTGTTTTTGCTTTTCAGGTCGACGGCAAGGTGAATAGTAGCATCCTTAAGGGTATTCAGGTTGCTGAAGTTCTCAAGCATGAGAGGGAACAGTATGGGCCGGACTTTATCAGAGAAAAACCGGTGTACGAATTTACCCTGCTCTTTGGTGAGTTTATCCTCGTCAAGAAGATAGATCTTTTCTTTCTCCAGGTTTTCTTTGATATCTTCCCAGGTCTTATTGAACTTAAGCTCCTGCTTTTCAACGATCCTGGTAATCTCTTCCAGCACATCTGCAGTTTCTTTGCCACTGATCTCGTTCTTCATCTCATAATTCAGCATTCTGCGTTGTGTGGCAACCCTTACCCTGAAAAACTCATCGCGATTATTGGAATAAATGCCCATGAACTTGATGCGGTCAAGGAGAGGCGTGGTTTCATCCATTGCTTCCTGCAGCACCCGTTCATTAAAATCGAGCCAGCTGATCTCCCTGTTGATGAATTTTGAATTCTTCAGTGCCATAAGCAATTATGTTGACGTGTAAAGATACAAAAATGTGGCTTATACTGAATAAGCACGGGTTTGAGAAGAGGCTGAAAGAGCTATAGTTCCCTGGGTGTGATCACAAATTTTGTGCTCCATTTACACATTGGTATCTTCACCCATGTGTCGGTTTTGAATGCGATGGAAACAACAGCTGAAGTAGGGAGCCATTCGATCTTTTTATTCAGGAAATGATTGGCGAAAGAGGTGAAAGTTGGGTTATGCCCGAACAACATCACGCTTTGTATATCGTCAGGGAGTTTGAAAAGTTCATCGTAAAGCTGGTCAGTCCCCCCATGATAAACCTGACTGGAAACGGAGATCTTTTCTTCGGGATACCCGATGGCCTCTGCAATGATCTTTGCCGTATCCAGTGCCCTTACGGCATGGCTGGAGATGATCAGGTCGGGCTTGATATTCTTTTGCTGAAGATAGGTGGCGATCTTATTGGTCCTCTTTATCCCTTTTGGCAGCAGCGGACGCTCATCATCCGCCAGGCCGGGATTATCCCAGGAGGATTTTGCATGCCGGACGATGAATAAAGTCTTCATTTGTTATTTGATTAAATACAAATCCTAAATCCTAATTTGAATCCAAATTCTAAATCCTAATGACCTAAATCCGAAACAATATTGAATGACCAAAATACAAAATCCAAAACAGCTACGGACAAGCATGTGGGTATAGTTTTTAACATTGGATCATTTGAATTCATGGATTTAGCCGGTGAGGCTATGGGTTGAGGTGTTATTGATTTCTTAATCACTTATAATAAATATCTGGGAAATTGGTATATTTGTTAGTGAGTAAAAATACAGA